>MEQN01000076.1:11358-11730 GCA_001770235.1 Betaproteobacteria bacterium RBG_16_58_11 | reverse complement strand
CGAGACGGTGCTGGCCTATCAGGAATACCTGCCGGAATACCTGCCCTTGCCCCATCCGAGCCCGCGCAACCAGTTGTGGCTGAAACAGAATCCCTGGTTTGAAGATGAGGTGGTTCCTATCCTGAAAACGCGTGTAGCCGCAGCCTTGGCGTAGTCGCGGCACTCGGCAGGTGCATAAGTGTTTTTGAGGAAAGCCATAAATATCTTTGCAATGAACAGGGTTAAATTCGGCCGGAGGCGGATGGTATAATTCGCGCCTTAACTATTCGCACTACATTTCCCCTCATGCTAGAAATTTATCGTGCCCATGTCGCAGAACGCGCCGGCCTTGGCCTGCCGCCGCTGCCGCTCAACCCGGAACAAACCGCGCAA
>MEQN01000076.1:5780-11340 GCA_001770235.1 Betaproteobacteria bacterium RBG_16_58_11 | reverse complement strand
ATCAAACAGCCGCCCCAAGGCGAAGAGGATTTCCTGCTCGATCTGCTGGAAAACCGCGTCCCGCCCGGCGTGGATCAAGCCGCTTATGTCAAAGCCGCCTTTCTCGCCGACATCGCGCGCGGCAAGCTGGAAACGCCGCTGATCTGCCGCCAGCACGCGGTGCAAGTGCTGGGCACCATGCTCGGCGGCTACAACGTGCATCCCCTGATCGACTTGCTCGACGATGCGACGCTGGCGCCGGACGCGGTGCAAGCGCTCGCACATACCGCGCTGATTTTCGACGCCTTCCACGATGTGGTGGAAAAATTCAAAGCGGGCAACGCGCACGCCAAAGCGCTGCTCGAATCCTGGGCCCAGGCCGAATGGTTTACGAACCGGCCAGCGCTGCCCGAGAAGATCGAGACCGTCGTGTTCAAAGTGCCGGGCGAGACCAATACCGACGATTTGTCACCGGCGCAGGATGCCTGGTCGCGGCCGGATATTCCGCTGCACGCGCAGGCGATGCTGGTCAACAAAATGCCTGACGGCCTGGCGGCCATCGCTCAGTTGAAACAAAAAGGCTTGCCGCTCGCCTATGTGGGGGATGTGGTAGGCACGGGCTCCTCGCGCAAATCGGCGATCAATTCGGTGCAGTGGTATATGGGGCAGGACATCCCGCATCTGCCGAATAAGCGCACCGGCGGTATCGTGTTGGGCAATAAGATCGCGCCGATTTTTTTCAACACGGCGGAAGATTCCGGCGCCTTGCCCATCCAATGCGACGTGGCGCAAATGAATACCGGCGATGTGATCACGATTTATCCGTACCAGGGCGAAATCCACAACGCCCAAGGCCAAGTAATCAGCACGTTCAAGCTCGAGCCTTTGACGATGCCGGACGAGATCCGTGCTGGCGGTCGCATTCCGCTGATCATCGGGCGCGGGCTGACCGGCAGGGCGCGTGAAGCGCTGGGCTTGGGCGTGTCCGATTTGTTTATCAAACCGGTCTCGCCCAAAGATACGGGCAAGGGTTATACATTGGCGCAGAAAATGGTCGGCCGCGCTTGCGGCGTGACCGGCGTGCGCCCCGGCACTTACTGCGAGCCGAAGATGGCGACCGTGGGCTCGCAAGACACCACCGGCGCCATGACGCGCGATGAATTGAAAGAGTTGGCCTGCCTCGGATTTTCCGCTGACTTGGTGATGCAAAGTTTCTGCCACACGGCGGCGTATCCGAAGCCGGTCGATATCAAGCTGCAACATGATCTGCCGGATTTCATGTCCTCGCGTGGCGGCGTGTCCTTGCGGCCGGGCGACGGCGTGATCCACTCCTGGCTCAACCGCATGCTGTTGCCCGACACCGTGGGCACCGGCGGCGATTCGCATACGCGCTTTCCGATTGGCATCAGCTTCCCGGCCGGGTCCGGCTTGGTGGCGTTCGCCGCCGCGATGGGCGTGATGCCCTTGGATATGCCGGAGTCGGTGCTGGTGCGCTTCAAAGGCAAGATGCAGCCCGGCATCACCCTGCGCGATCTGGTGAATGCGATTCCCTATGCCGCGATTCAAAAAGGCGAGCTCAGCGTCGGCAAGCAGGGCAAGAAAAACGTATTCAATGGCCGCATCCTGGAGATTGAAGGCCTGCCCGATCTGAAAGTGGAACAGGCGTTCGAATTCGCCGATGCCTCCGCCGAACGCTCCGCCAATGGTTGCACCGTGCTGCTCTCCCAAGCGCCGGTGATTGAGTTTCTCAATTCCAACATCGTGCTGATGGAACATTTAATCGACAAAGGTTATGCAGACGCGCGCACGCTGCAACGCCGCATCGACGCCATGCGTGCCTGGCTTGAGCAGCCGACCTTGCTGGAGCCGGACGCCGATGCGGAATACGCCTATGTGCTGGAAATCGATCTGAATCAAATCAAGGAGCCGCTGCTCGCTTGCCCGAACGATCCGGACGATATCAAGCCGATGTCGGCGGTGGCGGGCGATAAGATCGACGAAGTGTTCATCGGCAGTTGCATGACCAATATCGGCCACTACCGCGCGGCGGGCAAAGTGCTGGAAGACGCGGGCCTGATTCCGGCCCGGCTCTGGGTCGCGCCGCCAACGCGCATGGACGAGCATGAACTGCGCGAGGAAGGCGTGTATTCCATATTTGGCCGTGTCGGCGCGCGCATGGAAATGCCCGGCTGTTCGCTCTGCATGGGCAACCAGGCGCGGGTGGCGGACGGGGCCACCGTGTTCTCCACCAGCACGCGCAACTTCGACAACCGCATGGGCAAAGGCGCGCGGGTCTATCTCGGCTCGGCGGAGTTGGCCGCGGTGTGCGCCAAGCTGGGGCGCATCCCGGCGCTGGAAGAATATCTTGCTATAGTGAAAGACAAGATTGCGCCGCTGTCGGACAACATCTACCGCTATCTGAATTTTAATCAGATGACGGAATATTCGCGGCCGGGGAAAATCATTCCGGTAGTGCAGGCTTAAAACATTCACCACACCGTGGTGAAAAAGAATTTTTGAGGAATTGTTATGAAACTAATTGGCTCGCTGACCAGCCCCTTCGTACGCAAAGTCCGCCTCGTCCTGGCGGAAAAGCACATCGACTATGAATTCGTGGTGGATGTGCCGTGGGCCACTGACACCCAAGTGCCCAGCTTCAATCCGCTGGGCAAGGTGCCGGTGCTGATATTGGATGATGGCGCCACGCTCTACGATTCACGCGTGATCGTGGAATACCTCGATACCGTCACGCCGGTGTCGCGTTTGATTCCGGAAGGCAATCGGCAACGCATTTCAGTCAAGCGCTGGGAGGCCTTGGCCGATGGGGTGGTCGATGCGGCGGCGCTGATTTTTATCGAACGCACCCAGCGCCCCCCCGAACAGCAAAGCGCTAACTGGATCGTGCGCCAGGAGCAAAAAGTGTTCCGCGGCCTGGAAGCGATGTCGGAGGAGTTGGGCGAGAAGAAGTGGTGCACCGGCGATTTGATGAATCTGGCCGATATCGCCACCGGTTGCGCCTTGGGCTACCTCGATTTCCGTTTTCCCGAGATTAAATGGCGCGAAGCGCACCCCAATTTGGCCAAACTCGCCGATCGCTTGAACGAGCTGGAGCCGTTCAAGGATACGGCGCCTAAAGCCTGAAGGGCTTATAAGGATAAGCAGGGCTATTCCACCCCGAATCCGGTATAATGCCCGGCTTTTTCGCCGTAACCCCCGGGTGCTCCTGTGATTCAAAATCTCCGCAACATCGCCATTATCGCGCACGTCGACCACGGCAAAACCACGCTGGTCGATAAGCTCCTGCAACAATCCGGCACGTTTGCCGCGCACCAGCAGATGGGGACGCGGGTCATGGACTCCAACGATCTGGAGCGTGAGCGCGGTATTACCATTCTGGCCAAGAACACGGCGCTGCGCTGGAAGCAGGGCGATACCGAATACCGCATCAATATCATCGACACCCCGGGCCACGCCGACTTCGGCGGCGAAGTGGAGCGCGTGTTGTCCATGGTGGATTCCGTGCTGCTGCTGGTGGACGCGATGGATGGCCCGATGCCGCAAACCCGCTTCGTGACGCGCAAAGCCTTTGCGCAAGGTTTGAATCCGATCGTGGTGATCAACAAAATCGATCGTCCCGGCGCGCGCGCCAGTTGGGTCTTGGATCAAACTTTCGATTTATTCTACAAACTCGGCGCGACCGAGCAGCAACTCGATTTCCCCGTGGTGTATGCCTCGGCCTTGAACGGCTACGCCGGGCTCGATCCCGACGTGCGCGAGGGCGACATGACGCCGCTGTTCGACACGATTATCAAACACGTGCCGGCGCCCGATGTGGATCTCGACGGCCCGCTGCAGATGCAAGTGTCGAGCCTGGCTTACTCCAGCTATGTCGGCACCATTGCCGTCGGCCGCATCAAGCGCGGCCGCATCAAGCCGGGCCAAGTGGTGACGGTGGTGGAAGGCGAAGGCAAGCAGCGTTCGGGCAGGATATTGCAAGTGCTGGGTTTTTACGGCTTGGACCGGATTGAAGTGCCGGAAGCCAGTGCGGGCGACATCGTCGCCATCACCGGCATCGAAGCACCGCATATTTCCGACACATTTTGCGATCCCGCCGCACCCGAGGCACTGCCGCCTTTGTCGGTGGATGAGCCGACCGTGACCATGTCGTTCGAAGTGAACAACTCGCCCTTCGCCGGGCGCGATGGCAAATTCGTGACCAGCCGCCAGATTCGCGAGCGGCTCGATCGCGAGTTGCTCTCCAACGTGGCCCTGCGCGTGGAAGATACCGATAGCCCGGACAAATTCCGCGTCTCCGGTCGTGGTGAATTGCATCTTTCGATTCTGATCGAAAACATGCGGCGCGAGGGCTTCGAGCTGGGCGTGTCACGCCCGCAGGTGATCATCAAGGAAGTGAACGGCGAGAAGCAAGAGCCCTATGAAATGCTCACGGTGGATGTAGAGAGCGTGAATCAGGGCACGATCATGGAAAAGCTCGGCATGCGCCGGGGCGATCTGTTGAATATGGAGCCGGACGGCAAAGGCCGGGTGCGCTTGGAGTACATGATCCCCGCGCGCGGCTTGATCGGCTTTCAGACCGAGTTTCTCACTGCCACCTCGGGCAGCGGCTTGCTGTACCACGTATTCGATCACTACGGTCCAATCAAGGCAGGCGAACTCCGGGGCCGCGCGAATGGCGTATTGATTTCCAACGGCATGGGCAAGACCGTTGCTTATGCGCTATTCAATTTGCAAGATCGCGGCCGCATGATTGTGAAGCCAGGCGACGAATTATACGAAGGCATGATCATCGGCATTCACACCCGTGACAATGATCTGGTGGTGAATCCGCTGAAAGGTAAACAACTCACCAACGTGCGCGCCTCCGGCACGGACGAGGCGGTGGCCCTGGTACCGCCGATCGAGATGAACCTGGAACGCGCACTGGAGTTTATTGAAGACGACGAGTTGGTGGAAGTCACGCCGCACTTCATTCGAGTGCGCAAGCGTTTCCTGAAAGAGATCGACCGCAAGCGTGGGACCCGCGCCACGGTTTAAGACTGTTTGATTGAATCGAGCTTCTCGTTAAACAGCGTTTCACCGCGAAGGACGCAAAGGCCGCGAAGGTTCGCAAGGTAGAATAGAGCCTTCCTTCGCGTTACTTTGCGTCCTTCGCGGTTCAAGCTTTTCAAGGCTTATTGGATCACCCCGCCCCCCAGGCAGGTTTCCCCTGCATACATCACCACCGATTGCCCCGGTGTCACTGCCCATTGCGCGGCGTCGAATTTGAGCGCGAGTTGATCGTGCTCAAGCTGGGTGATGCGGCACCCCGCGTCCTGTTGGCGATAGCGGGTTTTGGCGGCGTAGGGCTGCGTGATTTCTGGCGCGCGGCCGGCGATCCAATTCAACTCTTGCGCGACGAGCGTATCTTTCAACAGCAAGGGATGCTCGTGGCCTTGCACCACGATCAGCACGTTACGTTGCATGTCCTTGCCCGCCACGAACCACGGCTCGCCTTGGCCGCCGATGCCCAGGCCTTGGCGCTGGCCGAGGGTGTAGTACATCAGCCCTTCGTGCTGACCGA
>MEQN01000076.1:2660-5748 GCA_001770235.1 Betaproteobacteria bacterium RBG_16_58_11 | reverse complement strand
GGCTGCTTCGGCAGATAGCGCGAGAGGAAGGTGCGGAAATCGCGCTCGCCGATGAAGCAGATGCCGGTGCTGTCTTTTTTTGCATGGGTCGGTAGCTTGGCTTCACGCGCGATTTCACGCACTTCAGGTTTGAGCAAATCGCCGAGGGGAAACAGGGTTTTCGAGAGCTGCGCCTGGTTCAGGCGATACAGGAAATAGGTTTGATCCTTGGCGCTGTCTTGCGCCTTGAGCAGGGAAAATTCGCCGTTGCGTTCAGCCACTCGCGCGTAATGGCCGGTGGCGATTTTGCTCGCGCCCAAGGACAGCGCGTGCTCGAGGAAAGCCTTGAACTTGATTTCGGAATTGCACAGCACATCCGGATTGGGCGTGCGCCCGGCTTGGTATTCGCGCAGGAAATAGCCGAACACGCGCTCTTTGTATTCCTTGGCGAAATTCACCGCTTCGACTTCGATGCCGATCACCTCGGCGACTGCGAGCACATCCAGGAAATCCTGCTTGGCGGGGCACTCCGCATCGTCTTCCCAGTTGCGCATGAACAGGCCGATGACTTCATAGCCTTGGCGCTTGAGGAGCAGGGCGGCGACCGAGGAATCGACGCCGCCGGAGAGGCCGACCACAACCCGATCGACATGGGGATCAGACATGGGGATCCGCGCCTTTTAGCCATTCGCGAATGGGAAATATTGCCGCAGGTTCGCCGTTATCGAAAAACCAGGAATCTACGGCATATTGTTCACCGGTTTCGTTTTCTTGAATGCGCGCGCTCCAATGGTCGTTCACCAGGAGCGGCGCGCGATGCACGGGTTCCAATACTTGGTGAAAGCTCAGCAGGCCGCGCGCTTCGATCAGTTTCAGATAAGCGGTAGTGGTGTGTGAATGATCGATGCAATCCATGCGGCCTTCCACGCCATCGTCGTCGTAATTCCCGCCTTTGTCATTGCGGATAGGCGTTTGCTTGCCGGCGACGCGATTCATGAAGCCGATGGCGAGTTGAATCGAGCCGCGCTCGACCGCTGCATTGGCAACTTCCTCGAACAGTTGGTCGAGCCGGGTCAGATCGTCGAGATCGACTTCAATCTTGGCTTGCACCGCACAGCCATAGTTGTAGCAGATCGTAACTTCCGCTGCCTGTGCGGGGAAGCTCGCACAAGCCAAAATCAGGATAGACAGCCAACGCATATCAAAAGTGGGTCAGTAAATCCAAAGCATAGCGCTTGCCGGCGAGATAGTCTTCCACGCAGCGCATGACCAGCGGGCTGCGATGACGGTCGGTTTGGGCGCGCAAATCGTCCGGCGTGAGCCAGACCGCGCGCAGAATGCCCGTATCCAGTGTCCGATTTGCGTCAAAGCCCAGCACGGCGCCAGCAAAGGCAAAGCGCAGATAGACAATATCCTTAGCGGGATGCGGCCAGCGATACACCCCGACCAGGGATGCCGGCTGAAAATGGTAGCCGGTTTCTTCCAAGGTCTCGCGCGCGGCGGCATCGGTCAAAGTCTCATCTGATTCCCAGTGCCCGGCGGGCTGGTTGAGTACGATGGATTGCTCGGCTTGTTCTTCCACGAACAGGAATTTGCCATCTTGTTCGATAACGGCGGCAACCGTGACGTGGGGACGCCAGATTTCAGTCATGTTTGTCTCAGGAAATAAAAAAAGGCAGGGAATATCCCTGCCTTTTTGAGTGCTACCCCGCGATTACTTAGCGGCGGGAGCAGCGGCTTTGTCGTCTTTCTTAGCAGGAGCAGCAGCGGCTTTGTCGTCTTTCTTGACTTCAGCAGCTTTAGCAGCGTCAGCCTTAGGAGCGTCAGCTTTTTTGGCTTTCTTAGCTTTTTTGGCAGGCTTTGCTTCGTCTTTCTTCGCATCAGCGGCCGGAGCCGCTTTCTTGTCAGCGGCCGGAGCAGCAGCTTCGGTTTTAGCAGCAGGTGCAGCGCCGGAGTGAGCAGCAGCGAAAACATTCAGGCTGACAGCGGAGAAAGTAACGACGATCAAAGCGGATAACAGTTTGCTCATTTTATTTCCTTTTAGCTAAAAATTTTTTATGTGGATTCAACAACACAGCACAAAACTGTGCGTCGAGCCAATAACGCGGTAGTAGGGAGCGAGGTTGACAGTCAAGTGCATTAATTTTGAGCCGGCTTGGGATGACGGGGGTGCATGCTTGAAATAGGCAGGTTTGTGGCTTTAATGCATTGTTTATATGAAGTATTGTGTTTTTAATTGCGTGTTTTGGGGCATATTGAGCGAAATTGCCAGTACAAGGCCAAATGGATATGATCCCTGCCTTTATCTAACCGCCCGAGTATTCTCCGAATGTTGCTTCGTTTTAATCTGTTCCTGGCGTTAGCCTCGCTGATCGCACATTCCGCCTACGCCGCGCCCTACCTTCCCGCAAGCGATACGCAAGTGCTGGAGCGCTTGCCATTCAAGGCCAATGATCCGGTGGCGCGCGAACTGGCGCAGCTTCGCACCGCTTTGCAACGCGATCCTCGCGATGCTGCGGTGGCGGTGGCCTTGGGGCGGCGCTACTACGAATTGGTGGCGGCGGAGGGCGATCCGCGCTATATCGGCTATGCCCAAGCCGCGCTCGCACCCTGGTGGGATTTACCGGCGCCGCCACTCGAAGTGCAGGTGCTACGCGCCAGCCTGCGCCAATTCCGCCACGATTTTTCCGGCGCCTTGGCCGATTTGAATCAGGCGCTCACGCGCGATCCGCATCATCCCCGGGCGCGTTCGCTACGCGCCATCATTCACATTGTGCAGGCGCGCTACAGCGAGGCGCGATCCGATTGTCTCGCCCTGCGCGGGGTGGCCAATGAATTGATTGCGCTCGGTTGCGAGTCGATGGTGCAGGGGCTCACCGGCCATGCGGCCGAGGCTTATGCCGCCTTAAGCCAAATGCAGGCGCGGCATCCCGAAGCGGCGCGCGATGAGCGGTTATGGGTGCTGACTAGGCTGGCGGAAATGGCGCAGCGCCTGGGGCGCCTGGACGCCGCCGAAGCGCATTTCAAACAGGCTTTGGCTTTGGATATTACCGATACGTTTTTACTCGCGGCGTATGCGGATTTCTTGTTGGACCAAGGGCGCGCAAGC
>MEQN01000076.1:0-2615 GCA_001770235.1 Betaproteobacteria bacterium RBG_16_58_11 | reverse complement strand
TCGCGGAACAAGCGCTCAAGCTGCCGACGGCCAAGACCAGCGCGGCCACGCTGGCTGATCGTTTCCATGCGGCGCAACTGCGCGGCGATACGGTGCATCAACAGGAAGAAGCGCGTTTTGCGCTGCATGTGCAACATGACGCAAAAAAAGCGCTGGCGCTGGGCTTGGAGAACTGGAAGGTGCAACTCGAACCACGCGATGCACGGATTGTGCTGGAGGCGGCGCTCGCAGCGAAGGAGACGGCGGCCGCCAAGCCGGTGCTGCGTTGGCTCGCCGAGAGCGGTATCGAAGACGCCACCTTGCGCCGCTTGGCTGAGCAGTTGAAAGCGTTGCCATGATGCGCCTACTGTTGTTGGTTTGCGGCTTATGTTTGTCTTTCACTGCCAGCGCGCACAAGCCGAGCGATAGCTATCTGACACTGCGCGTAGCGGGCGAAACCGTGACCGGGCAATGGGACATCGCGCTACGCGACTTGGATTTCGCCCTCGGCCTGGACGCCAATGGCGATGCGCAAATCACCTGGGGCGAAGTGCGCGCAAAACAGAACGAGATCGCGGCGTATGCGTTATCGCGGCTCAGCTTGGCGGCGGCGGGGCAGGCGTGCCCGACGCGGGTGACCGAGTATTTAATCGATGACCATACCGATGGCGCATATGCGGTGATGCGTTTTACGGCGGCGTGCCCGGCGCCGGTGCAGGCGCTGCAAGCGCGCTATGCGCTGTTTTTCGATATCGACCCGCAGCACAAGGGCTTGCTGCGCTTGGAATATTCTGGCCAGTCCGTCACCGGGATTTTCAGCCCTTCAAGCGCGACGCAGGAATTCACCCTGGCGCGCCCGAACAAGCTGCGGCAATTTCTCGATTACGGCCATGAAGGCGTGTGGCATATCTGGATCGGCTTCGATCACATTTTATTTTTGCTGGCGCTGTTATTGCCTGCGGTGGTGCTGCGCCGAGATGAAAAATGGCAAGCGGTGACGGCGTTCAAGCCGGCGTTCTGGCAAGTCTTCAAAATTGTCACGGCTTTTACCGTCGCGCATTCCATTACCTTGAGCTTAGCTACCTTGGGCGTGGTGAGCCTGCCCTCGCGCTGGGTGGAAGCGACCATCGCCGCCTCGGTGGTGATCGCGGCCATGAACAACGTTTTTCCCATCTTTCGCGAGCGACGCTGGATGATGGCGTTCGCCTTCGGCCTGATCCACGGCTTCGGTTTCGCCAGCGTGCTGCGCGATCTCGGCTTGCCGCAAGATGCGCTGGTATTGGCGCTGGTGGGATTTAATTTGGGGGTGGAAGCGGGGCAGCTTGCGATTGTCGCCGCCTTCCTGCCCGTGGCGTATGCCTTGCGCCAGAGCTGGTTTTACCAGCGCCTCATTTTGTTGGGCGGCTCATTTTTGATCGCCGCAGTGGCTAGTGTTTGGCTGGTGGAGCGGGCGTTTGATTTGAAGCTGATGCCCGTCTAATGAACCGGCAGATGAAGTTTATCTGCCGCCTAAAGCCCCCCTCTCCCACTTGTGGGAGAGGGTTGGGGAGAGGGGGTGCGACTTGAATATATTCAAGTCGCATCAATAAGTTCTTCGCGCCAGACACCGGGTGCTAAGCCATCGAGCGTGTACGCGCCAATCGCATAGCGAATCAGGCGCAGCGTGGGGTAGCCAACCTTGGCCGTCATGCGCCGCACTTGGCGATTTTTGCCCTCGGCGATGGTGAGTTCCAGCCAACTGGTGGGAATATGTTGGCGCACCCGAATCGGCGGAACGCGCGGCCATAAGCCTTCCGGTTCAGCGATCAAGCGCGCCTCTGCCGGGCGCGTGACAAAGTCGCCTAAGTCGAGACCATTCCGTAGTTGATCCAATGCCGCTTGATCCGGTACGCCTTCCACTTGCGCCCAATAAGTCTTCGGCAGCTTGTGTTTCGGATCGCTAATCCGGTGCTGGAGCGCCCCGTCATCGGTTAAAATAAGCAGCCCTTCGCTGTCGGTGTCGAGCCGGCCGGCGGGATAGACATCCGGTATCGCGATGAAATCCTTGAGCGTGGTGTGCGTGCCCTCTGGGCTGAATTGGCAGAGTACGCCGTAGGGCTTGTTGAAGAGGATTAAGCGAGGCATGAGAGAACGGACAGGATAGCTTAGGCACATTATAGCCGCCGCCTATCCTGTCTATTTTTTTACTTGGGAGTAGAAATGTATCAACACATTCAAATTCCGGCGGGCGGCGAAAAGATTCGCGTCAACGCCGATGCCTCGCTGGCGGTACCGGCGCACCCGATTATTCCCTTCATCGAAGGCGACGGCACCGGGGTGGATATCACCCCGGTGATGCGCCAAGTGGTCGATGCGGCGGTGGCGAAAGCCTATGCGGGCAAGCGCCAGATCGCATGGATGGAAGTGTATGCGGGCGAGAAGGCGACTAAGGTTTACGGCGCCGATAGTTGGCTACCGGACGAAACCGTGCAAGCGGTGCGCGAGTATGTGGTGTCGATCAAGGGGCCGCTCACCACGCCGACTTCCGGCGGCATGCGCTCGCTCAATGTGGCCTTGAGACAAAAGCTCGATCTGTATGTGTGTCTGCGTCCGGTGCGCTATTTCACCGGTGTGCCAAGCCCGGTGAAAGAACCGGA
>MEQN01000075.1:951-5706 GCA_001770235.1 Betaproteobacteria bacterium RBG_16_58_11 | reverse complement strand
ACGACGCTCGCCACCAACCAAGACCTCGGCGCCATGCTCTTCGGCGCGGACAAATTGGCGCAAGGCCGCATGATCGCCGGCGGCATCATCGGCGTGCTATTGCTCATCGTCGTATTCAAATCGAGCGATTTCCGCGGCAGCTTCGACAACATCCTCGCCGGCCTGATCATCGGCCTGGCCGTTCTCGCCGCTTGGTATGTCACCAGCAATGTGATGGTGCAAGCCGACACCGAAACCGTGAAAATCCAGAAATTCGTGGAAGACTGGGATCTGTTGGCCCAAGCCACCGACGTCAAGCCCGCGCAAGCCGGCCCGCTCGCGCCGCAGTCTTTCACCTTCATCAACCCGATGGGCCAAACCCTGGGCTATATCGCCCACGGCTTCGACAAGACTCTGCTCACCTTCGGCATCATGGCCTTGGCCGGCGTGATTTTCGGCTCCTTCCTGTGGTCGCTGATTTCACGCAGCTTCAAGATCGAATGGTTCGCCTCCTTCAAGGATTTCGTCAACCATTTCATCGGCGCGATCCTGATGGGATTCGGCGGCGTGCTATCCATGGGCTGCACCATCGGCCAAGCAATCACCGGCATCTCGACCCTGGCGGCGGGCTCCATCGTCACTTTTGTCGCCATCGTGCTCGGCAGCGCGATCACCATGAAGGTCCAGTACTACAAAATGGTGTACGAAGACGATGCAAGCTTCCTCAAGGCCTTCATCACCGCCTTGGTCGATCTCAAGCTGCTGCCTCCGAGCCTGCGCCAACTGGAAGCGGTGTAAGCCTTAATTTATAGGGTTTTGAACCCACCCGCCCCGCCTTACGCGGGGCTTTTTATTGACAGCAAGTCACGATTACCGGATAATCCGCGCTTCTTTTTGGGTCGTTAGCTCAGCTGGTAGAGCAGCGGACTTTTAATCCGTTGGTCGCAGGTTCGAATCCCGCACGGCCTACCAAAAATCAAAACGGCCTGGCGATTTTCTCGCCCGGCCGTTTTTCTTGGGTGGCGGATTCCCGCCTCATCCATTCGCTAAGCAGTCGCTTCCTTCTGCCCGCTGATAATCAGATAGCGCTCGTAGAGCTGCTCTTTGGTTTCTTTGATGCCGAGCGGGATGCAATCGACCGGGCACACTTGCTGGCATTGCGGTTCGTCATAGTGGCCAACGCATTCGGTGCACAAATTGGGGTCGATGACGTAGATCTCCTCACCCTGGGAGATGGCGCCGTTCGGGCACTCTGGCTCGCACACGTCGCAGTTGATGCATTCGTCCGTAATCAGCAGGGACATAAGACCACTTCCTCAATATGGTAAATTGCTAATATTCAGGCCATTTTGGCACTGAGACGCGAATTTATCAAGGGATGCACGAACTCGCTGACATCTCCGCCGAGCCGCGCGATTTCGCGCACCAACGAGGCCGATACAAACATATATTGCTCCGAGGGCGTGAGAAACAAGGTTTCCACGTGGGGATTCAAGCGCCGGTTCATGCCCGCCAGTTGCAGCTCGTATTCAAAATCGGACACCGCACGCAGGCCGCGCAACACCACAGTGGTGCCCTGCTGGTCCAAGAACTTCATCAACAGGCCGGAAAAACCCACCACCGTCACCCCCGGAATATCGGCCAGCACCTGGCTCGCCATCTCGATCCGCTCCGGCAGGCTGAAAAAGGGTTGTTTGTTGGAGCTCTCGGCGATGCCCACCACCACCTCGTCGAACAGGTTCGCCGCACGCCGCACCAAGTCCTCATGGCCACGGGTGATGGGATCGAAACTTCCGGGATAGACGATGCGTTTAGGCATGTTCGGCTTTCTTTAACAATCCAAAATACACCTGGCCGGCGCGGCCGCTTTTAATCAGCGTCATGCCGGGCGGCGGCTCGATCGCCACGCCGCTCTCCACATAGGCACAGCCCTCGGGGCTGAGCTTGGCGGGCAACAGCGGCAATAATTTATCCAACAACCCGGCTTGAAACGGCGGGTCCAAAAAAATCACATCATACACGCCGGCATCCGCACGCAGCCACGCCGCACCATCGGCGCGGATGATCTCGGCGTGGGTCGCGTCCAGCTTCTGCGCATTGTCGCGCAACGCCGCCAATACTTTTGGATTGTGCTCGATCAGCTTCACCTGCCGCGCGCCGCGTGAGCACGCCTCGAACCCGAGCGCCCCGCTGCCGGCGAAAAGATCGAGGCAGGTTTTTCCTTCCAGCGTCTGCCCCAACCAATTAAATAGCGTCTCGCGCACCCGATCCGCAGTCGGACGCAGCCCCGCTTCGGAAGGGAAACTAATCACCCGGCTGCGCCACTCGCCGCCGATGATGCGTACGCGGTTACTCATATTTTAAAAATTCGTTAACCACGGAGAGCACGGGGACATGGGAAAAACAATAAAGATCGGCTTTGATTTCCCCATACTTCCCGTGCTCCCCATGTGTTGTGGCGCCGGCATCCTTGCCGGCATGCCGGCTGGAAGCCGGCGCTACGAAACCTAAGGCTTCGTCTCCGGTGCGCCGACGATCACCGTCACCAGCTTATCGGGATGCACCCGGCGCTTGAACGCGTCTTGAATCTCACGCGCGCTCACTTGATTGATCTGTTTGGGAAAGTCATCGAGATAAGTGAGCGGCAAATCATAGATGCCGATCACGCCTAAGTAGCCGAGTATCTCGGCATTGCTGTCGATGCGCAGCGGAAAGCCCAAAATTATATTGTTTTTGGCCTGTTTCAGTTCCGCTGCACTCGGCCCTTCCTGAATGAAGCGTACCAGCGTTTCTTGCGCCACTTTCAACGCCGTGTCCGCATCCTGCTTTTTAGTTTGCAAGCCGATTTGGAACGGGCCTTCTTGTTTCAGCGGCACGAAATAGCTGTGCGCGCTGTAGGCTAAGCCGCGCTTCTGGCGGATTTCCTTGAGGATGCGCGAATCGAAGCCGCCGCCGCCGAGTACGTAGTTGCCGAGATACAGGGCGAAGTAATCCGCATCGCCGCGCTTCATGCCCGGTGCGCCGATCAAGATATGCGCTTGGCTCGCGGGGTGCGCAATGCGCTCGGAGTAGGCCTGCGCCAGTGGCTCGACAGCCGGAATATCCTCACACGCCACTTCCGCAACCAAACCCGTGGTCAGACGTTCGGCGATGGCTTCCGCCTCCACGCGCGTGACATCGCCCATGATCGCCACTACGGCGCTCGCCGCGGCATAGCGCAGCTTGTAATAATTCAGCAAATCCTCGCGCGTGAGTTTGGCCACCGTCTCCACCTCGCCGTCCGGCGGCAAACCATAGGGATGCGCGCCATAAATCGCTTTGGAGAAAGCCTTGTCGGCGATGCTGGCGGGCTGGGTCGCCGCTTCCTTCAACGCGGCGATCACGCGCGCTTTCTCACGCTGCACCACTGCTTCGGGAAAATCCGGCGCGGTGAGTACCGTGGCCAATATTTGCAAGGCCTGCTCGCGTTCGCGCTGTGACGACAGCGTGCGCAAGCTATAACCGGCGCGGTCCTGCTCGAAACTCGCGCCCATTTGCGCGCCCACATCGGCCAGGCGTTTACTGACGACTTCCTCGCTCATGCCCCCGGCACCGAGTTGCATCAACGACGCGGTAAGGCTCGCGCGCCCGAGCCGCTTGGGGATATCGCGCCGGCTGCCGGCATCGAAATGCACCGCGACATCCAGCATGGGCAGATCGTGGTTTTCCACGAACAGCACCTTCGCCCCGCTCTTCGCTTGCCAGCTTTGAATTGTCACACCTGCGTGGGCTGGGGTGAGGCTGACCAGTAACGCCAGGAAAAGCACTGAACCACGGGGGGCACGGAGAACACGGGGAAACCCCATCATGCAAAATATTCTTTCCATATATCGCAACATGTTTTTTCGTGTCCTCATCCAATCGTTATTCCGTTTTGTTTTCCCAGTGCCCCCCGTGTGCCCCGTGGTTAAGCATTTAATTTCCATGATGCAAACCCTTGGGTGGCGCCACCGGCTGCTTACCTTCCAGCGGCTGCGGATCGAGCACGGCGACGGTGAGTTGCTCATCCACCAAATATTGCTTGGCGGCTGCCTGCACCGCCGCCGCCGTGACCGCTTTAAGCTTTTCCAAACGGGTGTCGATGTCGCGATGACTGAGACCCGCAGTTTCCATTTCACCGATTTGCATGCCTTGGTAGAACACCGAGTCGCGTTGATAAACCTTCGACGCAATGACTTGCGCCTTGACCCGATTTAATTCTTCATCGGTCACCCCGTCGCGTTTGATCTTATCCAACTCGACGCGAATCGCGGCTTCCAACTCCGCGACCGTTTTGCCTTCGCTCGGCGTGGCGTCGATCAGGAACATACCCGGCCCGCGTTGCACGCTGTCGTAGCCGGCATCGGCATCCTGCGCGATGCGCGAGTCGCGCACCAGCGATTGCGGCAGGCGCGCGGCGGCATTGGCGGAGAGCACGCCGGCCAGCATTTCCAGCGCGTAGGGGTCGGTGTCCTTGGCCGCGTCGCGCAGCACTGGCGCTTTCCAACCCATGAGTAGATAGGGCAGTTTGGCTGGGGCTTTTACCGTGAGTCGGCGCGTGCCGTCTTGCACCGGTTCGGCTTGCGGTTTGCGCAGCGGCAAAGGCTTAACCTTGAGCGGGCCGAAATATTTTTGCGCCAGTTTGAATACCTGAGCAGCTTGAACATCCCCCGCCACCACCAGCACGGCATTGTTGGGTGCATACCAGCGCGCATACCAAGTGCGCGCATCTTGTGTGCTCATCTGTTCCAGATCATT
>MEQN01000075.1:0-788 GCA_001770235.1 Betaproteobacteria bacterium RBG_16_58_11 | reverse complement strand
AAGTTGTGCATGCGATCGGCTTCCAGCTTCAGCGCGAGTTCGAGTTTGGATTTCTCCAAGGTTTGGAAATACGCAGTGTGATCACGGTTGGTGAAGGCATTTTCACGCCCGCCCGCGGCGGCGATGCGCTTGGAGAATTCGCCCGAGGGCACGGACTGAGTGCCCTTGAACATCATGTGTTCCAACACATGCGCCACACCGGTGGTGCCGTTGCTCTCATCCATGCTGCCGGCTTTGTACCAGACCTGCGACACCACCACGGGCGCGCGATGGTCTTCTTTCACGATTACTTTCAGGCCGTTGGGCAGGATTTTCTCCTGCGCCTCGCTCGCGGCTAAGCCCGCTAGCGGCACGCTTAAGCCAACCACACACAAAAACCTCAATAACTTATTAGCCATTTCATCGCCTCGGGATAGGATTGCGGATAAAATTATACGTTCGAATCTGACTCAAACCCCCATGTTTAGTTTCTTCAAATCCCAACCCGAAGTGGAAACGCCCTCTGAAACCAGCATTTCCTGGGGCGAACGCTTAAAACGCGGCCTGACCAAGACGCGCGATGTACTCAACACCCCGGTGACCGAGCTTTTTGCCGGCCACACGAAAATCGACGAAACGCTGTACGAAGAGTTGGAGACTATCCTGCTTACTGCCGATATGGGCGTAGAAGCAACCCAGTCCTTACTCGACACACTGCGCGCCCGCGTCAAGCGCGACAAGCTGACCGATTCAGCGCAACTCAAGGACGCGCTGAAACAAGCACTGATCGATCTGCTCACGCCGCTGGA
>MEQN01000074.1:6532-11443 GCA_001770235.1 Betaproteobacteria bacterium RBG_16_58_11 | reverse complement strand
CCTGCCGGTGATACGCGATTTGATCGTGGATCTGACACAGTTTTATCAGCAGTACCGCTCGATTCAACCCTACCTGATCAACCACGACCCCGAGCCGGAGATCGAGCGCTTGCAATCTCCCGCCGAGCGCGCCGAGTTGGATGGCGCGTATGAATGCATGCTGTGCGCTTGCTGCTCCACCGCCTGCCCTTCGTTCTGGTGGAACCCGGAAAAATTCGTCGGCCCCGCCGGTTTGCTGCAAGCCTACCGCTTCATCATTGATAGCCGTGACCAAGCGACCAATGCGCGGCTGGATGACTTGGAAGATCCTTACCGCTTGTTCCGTTGCCACGGCATCATGAATTGCGTCGAAGTCTGCCCCAAGGGCCTCAATCCCACCGAAGCCATCGGCCACATCAAAGCGCTGCTAGTGAACCGCACCGTATGAGCGAAATGAACCGCCTGCGCTGGAAATGCCGGCGCGGCATGCTCGAACTCGATCTGGTGCTGAATCAGTTTCTTGAACAAGAATTCCTTGCCTTGGATTCCACTTCGAAACAAGCATTTGAAACGCTGCTCGAAGCCGGAGATGAAGAACTGTGGACGCTCATCACCGATGAGGAAGCCAGCGCCGCCCCCGAGTTGCAAGCGGTAATGGCCCGGCTGCGCACATGCTGAGGCTATCGCTCAAGGCTTCCCGCTATTTGGCCACAGGGCTAACGCTTGGGCATCTCGCCGCGATAGGGTGCGTAGCGATCGTACCCTTACCCCTTTGGCTGAAACTTTTGCTGAGCGTAATACTCGCCGCGAGCCTGATTCAATCACTCACGCGCGAAGCTTGGCGAATAAGGTCGTCCAGCATCGTCGAATTGCAATGCGAGCGCGAAGGCGGTGTCCTGATCAAAACGCGGAGTGGCTTGGTGTGGGAAGCGCGCGTACTCGGCAGCAGCTTCGTCGCATCGTATCTCACCATCGTATTGCTCAAACCGGCTGCAAGCCGGCGCGTGCGCGCGGTGCTTATTCTGCCGGATGCGGCAGAGCCGGAGCTATTCCGGCAATTGCGGGTATGGCTGAAATGGCGTGTGGGGCGGGGTGTCGCACCGGAGGCGAGTGCGGGTTGGGCGGGACGGGTTTGAAAAGTAGCAGGCTGCATAAACCTAAAAGCTTAGCCGCGAATTAACGCCAATTGCCGCTAATGAACTCGGGGTGAAAAATTAGCGTCAATTGGCGTTAATTCGCGGCAAAAGACCGGATTAAGCCGAGCTTGGCACGAGCACCGTATTCTCAGCACTTGGTAACATCCCCGGATAATCACGGCTGAAATGCAGACCACGACTCTCATGCCGCGCCATGGCGCAGCGCACGATCAATTCTGCTGTCAGCAGCAAGTTGCGCAATTCCAATAGATCGTTGCTGACGCGGAAGTTGCGGTAGTACTCGTTGATTTCTTCCTTGAGCAATTCGATGCGGTGCAATGCCCGCTCCAGGCGTTTGTTGGTGCGCACGATGCCTACATAGTCCCACATGAAGCGGCGCAATTCGTCCCAGTTGTGGGCGATGACGATTTCCTCGTCCGCATCGGTGACGCGGCTTTCATCCCAGGCGGGCAGGGCGGGGAGGGGAGAGACACTTTGCGCCAGGATGTCATGCGCGGCGGCGCGGCCGAATACCAGGCATTCGAGCAGGGAGTTGCTCGCCAGGCGATTCGCGCCGTGCAACCCGGTGCAGGCAACTTCTCCCACCGCATATAAGCCTGCTACATCGGTGCGCGCACGGGCGTCGGTAAGCAGCCCCCCGCAACTGTAATGCGCCGCCGGCACCACCGGGATCGGATCGCGCGTGATGTCGATGCCCAAGGCCAGGCAGCGCTCGTAAATGTTAGGGAAATGCTCGCGCACGAAGGCGGCGGGCTTGTGTGAAATATCCAGATAGACGCAATCGAGGCCGCGCTTTTTCATTTCATAGTCGATGGCACGCGCCACCACGTCACGCGGCGCGAGTTCGGCGCGGGCGTCGTGTTCGGGCATGAAGCGGGAGCCATCCGGCAATTTCAATAAGCCGCCTTCGCCACGCACCGCTTCGGTGACGAGAAACGATTTGGCGTGCGGATGATACAAACAGGTCGGGTGAAACTGAATGAATTCCATATTCGCCACCCGGCAGCCCACGCGCCAGCCCATGGAGAGGCCGTCGCCGGTCGCCACATCCGGGTTGGTGGTGTAGAGATACACCTTGCCCGCGCCGCCGCTGGCCAGCACGGTCTGTTGCGCAGAATAGGTAACGACCCGGCCCGAACTTTTATCGAGGGCGTAGAGTCCATAGCAGCGCTTGCCAGAAAGATTGAGCTTGGCGTCGGTGATGAGGTCAATCGCGATGTGGTCTTCGAACAATGTAATGTTGGGATGCGATTTCACGCGCTCGTCCAGGGTGGTTTGCACCGCATGCCCGGTGGCGTCCGCCGCGTGGATGACGCGGCGCTGGCTATGCCCGCCTTCGCGCGTGAGGTGGTAGCCGGTGGCATTGTCGGTATCGCGCGTAAAGGGCACGCCTTGGTCGATCAGCCACTGGATCGCCTCGCGTCCCTGGGAGACGACCTGCCGAGTGATTTCCGCATCGCACAAGCCGGCGCCGGCGATCAAGGTATCTTGGATATGCGCCTCGATCGAATCGTCGGCGGCCAAGACCGCGGCGATGCCGCCTTGCGCCCAATCGCTGGCGCCATCCAGCAGGCGGCGCTTGGTAATGATCCCCACCCGGCGTTGCTCGGCCAGGTGCAGGGCGGTCGTCAGGCCAGCCAGGCCGCTACCGACAATCAGGACATCGAAAGAATGGGGCATATTTTCAAGCGCTTTAAATACGTTTTATTCATAACATTTGGGATAAGACCAATTCTAAGTGAACTCTCGGCGCATCGCTTGGTCTTTTATATAACATGAAACTCGCGAAGCGAGCCTGCGTCCTTCTCGCCCGCTTGCGGGAGAGAGTTGGGAGAGAGGGAAAGGTCACGTGATGAGTTACATTTCCCGGGGTGGTCGTTGCCATGACCGTTAGATTAATTACTTCCGTTCCCGCATTTTTGACATAGACGGTATACTTTGGGCCTTCTAACCGACATGCCAATTGGGGCGCTTGCCCCACCAACCACCAAAACGGAACGGCCCCGCATGGGAGAACGGGAAATCGACCAAGCCCTGGTCGAACGCGCGCAAGCCGGCGACAAGCATGCCTTCGAGCTGCTGGTCGTCAAATACCAGCGCAAGCTGGCGCGGCTGTTGTCGCGCTTCATTCGTGACTCGGCGGAGGTGGAAGACGTGTCGCAGGAAGCCTTCATTAAAGCCTACCGTGCCTTGCCCGGATTCCGGGGCGAGAGCGCGTTTTATACCTGGCTCTATCGCATTGGCATCAATACCGCAAAAAATTATCTGGTGTCCCGAGGCCGGCGCGCGCCGACCAGCACCGAATTCGATATCGAGGAGGCGGAGTCGTTTGAGGATGCAGGGCAATTGCATGACCTGAATACGCCGGAAGCCACGCTGCTCACCAAAGAGATCGGCGACACCGTGAACGCGGCGGTCGAAGCCCTGCCCGAGGAGTTGCGCACCGCGCTGACCTTGCGCGAAATGGAAGGGCTGAGCTACGAAGATATCGCCCAAGTGATGAATTGTCCTATCGGCACCGTCCGTTCGCGCATTTTCCGCGCGCGCGAGGCGGTGGCGGAGAAGTTACGCCCCTTACTGGGCACCAGCATAGACCGGAGGTGGTAATCATGAGCGAACAACTTTCTGCTCTCATGGATGGCGAGCTCACGTCAGACGAAATGGCGCGTCAAATTGGCGCGCTGAAAAACGATAATGATCTGCGTCAAACTTGGGCCGCTTACCATGTGCTGGGCGACGCGCTGCGCAAATCGCCGCAGTTATCGCTCGATTTCAGCGCCAAGCTGGCGCGACAACTCGCCGAGGAGCCCACCGTCTTGGCGCCGCAGCGAAAATTACAACCGAGCACACCGCGCTATGCCATGCCACTCGCGGCATCGGTGGCGGCGGTGAGTTTGGTCGGCGTCCTGGCGTGGCAGATGGTGCGGGTAAACCAAAGCGATGCGCCCCTAGCGCTCGCCGCCGCACACGTGGCCGCCACACAGCAAGCGGCCGCCACCAAGCCGAAAGCCGCGCAAATCGTAGCGGCAAAAACGCCCGAATCGGTGCAATTCTCGCGCGTGGTCTCCAATCCCTACCTTCTCGCGCACCAAGAATTTTCGCCGAGCTACGCCATGGAAGGCATCCCCGCATACGTGCGCACCGTGTCGGAACATCAAGAAGGTGGCCGATGAAACAGATGTTGGCTGCCTGGATGTTGCTGGTGGCCGCCATGGCCGCCCACGCCGCCGATGCGCCAGACGAGGCGATGGTCTGGTTGCAGCGCATCACGAATGCGGCGCAGCAATTAAATTATTCCGGCAGCTTCATTTATCAGCATGGGCAGCAGGTCGAAACCTCGCGCATCACGCATTTGAAAGACGCCAGCGGCGAGCATGAGAAACTCGTGACGCTGGATGGCCGTCCGCGCCAAATCTATCGCAACAACGATGAAGTGTATTGCTTCATGCCGGATGACAAGACGGTGATGGTGGATCGCCACCGCGTGAAAAAATCCTTTCCGGCGCTGCTGCCGCCGCAAATTGCCGGGCTGAGCGAATACTACGAGATCAAGCTGGGCGGGCAAGAGCGGGTGGCCGGGCGTGAATGCCAAGTGATATTCCTGACGCCCAAAGATCAATACCGCTATGGCCATCAGTTGTGGGCGGATACCCAAACCGGTTTGCTGCTCAAAGCCAGCACGTGGAGCGAAAAGAAACAGATCGTCGATCAATTCGCCTTTACCCAAATCAAAATCGGCGGGCCCATCAATCGCAATGAATTGAAGCCAGCCCTC
>MEQN01000074.1:4380-6435 GCA_001770235.1 Betaproteobacteria bacterium RBG_16_58_11 | reverse complement strand
AAGTGAAAGCCATGAAACGGGTGCTGCCCGGCGCCAGCATGCCGGTGAACCACATCGTGTTTTCCGATGGCCTGGCGGCGGCCTCGGTCTTCATCGAACCGGTCTCTGATAAATCCATGCTGGGCCTCTCGCACCAGGGCGCGCTGCATGTCTATTCGCGCGTCGTTCACCAGCACCAGGTCAAAGTGCTGGGCGAAGTGCCCGCCGCCACCGTCATGCAGATCGGGGACGCGGTCACTTACCGCAAATAAGCATGCTGGAATCCAAAGCCTTAGTCGTGAAGATCGAGCAGGGAGCCACCTATGTGGAGGCCGAAGCCGCCAGTGGCTGCGGCAGCGGCCATTGCAGCACTTCCGCTTGCTCGACCGCCGCGTTGACACGCATTTTCAGCCAGCAGCCGAAAGCGCTGCGCGTGAACAATCCCATCAATGCCCAAGTAGGCGACCAGGTAATGCTGGGGCTGGAAGAGGGCGCATTCCTCAAAAGCGCCATGCTGGCCTATCTGTTCCCCCTCGTTGCCTTGATCCTGGGTGCGCTGATCGGTTTGTGGCTTGCCGGTCCGGCTGATGCGCGCGATCTCTATGCCGGCCTGGGAGGCTTGGGCGGATTGATCGCCAGCGCGTTCGGCATCAAGTGGCTAAATCCTGTTTTGTTTGACCTTAACCGCGCGCAGCCGGTTATTTTGCGCCGTCTGTAATATATGCCCCGCGCACCCCGTTTCAAACTAACCGTGTACGGCCGGCCGGACTGTCATTTGTGCCAGGACATGGTGGCGGCGCTGGAAGGCTTGCAGCAAGAATTCGCGTTCAAATTCGATTTCGTGGATATCGACGAAAATCCCCGGCTCGTCCTGCGCTACGGCACCCTGGTGCCGGTGCTCTTGGGCAACGGCCAGGAAATCTGTCACCACCACCTCGACTTTCCAGCTTTGAAAGCCTTTCTGGATACGCGTCCGGTCGTGAAAAGTGAATGATTATTTAGGGGAAATCGGCTAAAATAGCGGCCTTTCCTCATATGCCAACCAAAAGGGCACCTTGCGTGCCCTTTTTTGCTGGTGCTCCATGCAAGAAAATATCCGTAATTTCTCCATCATCGCCCATATCGATCACGGCAAATCGACCATGGCCGATCGTTTTATTCAGCGTTGCGGCGGGTTGTCCGACCGGGAAATGGAATCGCAAGTGCTCGATTCCATGGACTTGGAAAAAGAGCGCGGCATTACCATCAAGGCGCAAACCGCCGCGCTGCACTATAAGGCGCGCGACGGCCAAATTTACCAGCTCAATCTGATCGATACCCCAGGGCATGTGGATTTCTCCTATGAAGTCTCGCGTTCGCTCGCCGCCTGCGAAGGCGCGCTGCTGGTGGTGGATGCATCGCAGGGCGTCGAGGCGCAGACCGTAGCCAACTGCTACACCGCGATCGAGCAGGGGGTCGAGGTGGTGCCGGTGCTGAATAAGATCGATTTGCCCTCGGCCAACCCGGATGCCGTGATCCAAGAGATCGAAGACATTATCGGCATCGATGCCACGGATGCGGTCCAAGCCAGCGCCAAGACCGGCATCGGCATCGACGACATTCTGGAAATGGTGATCGCGAAAATCCCAGCGCCGAAAGGCAATCCGGATGCCCCGCTCAAGGCCTTGATCATCGACTCCTGGTTCGACAATTACGTCGGGGTAGTGATGCTGGTGCGCGTGGTGGATGGCACGCTGCGGCCCAAGGACAAGATTTTGCTCATGGCGAGCGGCATGAGTTATCCATGCGAGCAAGTCGGTGTGTTTACGCCTAAATCCGTGCAGCGCAAACAGCTTGCGGCAGGCGATGTGGGTTTCGTGATCGCTGGCATCAAGGAACTGAAAAGCGCTCAAGTCGGCGACACCATCACGCGCGTGGATAATCGGGCAACCGAGGCGCTGCCGGGGTTCAAGGAAATCAAGCCGCAGGTGTTCGCCGGGCTGTATCCCATCGATTCTCACGAATACGAAGCGCTGCGCGACGCGCTGGAAAAACTCAAGCTCAACGATTCTTCCCTGCATTACGAGCCGGAGACTT
>MEQN01000074.1:1801-4270 GCA_001770235.1 Betaproteobacteria bacterium RBG_16_58_11 | reverse complement strand
CCGACGGTGGTGTATCAAGTGCTGATGCGCGACGGCGAGGTGCTGGAAATCGAGAACCCCTCACGCCTGCCCGACCAGGCGAAAATCGCCGAGATTCGCGAGCCCATCATCAGCGCCACGATCCTGACGCCGCAGGAATATGTGGGCAACGTCATCACGCTTTGCACCGGCAAGCGCGGCGTGCAAAAGAACATGCAATACATGGGGCGGCAAGTGATGCTGACCTACGAGCTGCCGATGAACGAAGTCGTCATGGATTTTTTCGATAAACTAAAATCAGTGTCGCGCGGCTATGCCTCGCTCGATTATGATTTCAAGGCATTCCAGGTGGCCGATCTGGTCAAGCTGGATATTTTGGTGAACGGGGAAAAAGTCGATGCGCTTTCCACCATCGTGCACCGCGTCAGCTCGCAATCACGCGGCCGCGACTTGGCGGCGAAAATGCGCGAACTGATCCCGCGCCAGATGTTCGATGTGGCGATCCAAGCGGCGATCGGCGCCAACATCATCGCGCGCGAGAACGTCAAGGCGATGCGCAAGAATGTGCTGGCCAAGTGTTACGGCGGCGACATCACGCGCAAGAAAAAGCTGCTGGAAAAACAAAAAGCCGGCAAGAAGCGCATGAAGCAGGTGGGCAACGTGGAAATTCCGCAGGAAGCCTTCCTCGCGGTGCTGCAAGTGGATAACAAATAATGAACGGACAATCTCAATGAACTTTGCACTGATTTTGCTCATTGCGCTGCTGGTGACCGGCGCGATCTGGCTGCTGGATATATTCATTTTCAAGAAACAGCGCAAAGCGGAAGATAAAGAACCGCTCCTGATCGAATACGCCAAGAGTTTTTTCCCGGTGATTTTGATCGTATTCATGCTGCGCTCGTTTCTGGTCGAGCCGTTCCGCATTCCCTCCGGCTCGATGATCCCGACGCTCAAAGTCGGCGATTTCATCCTGGTCAACAAATACACATGGGGCATCCGCTTGCCGGTCGCCAACGTCAAAATACTGGACATCAAGCAACCGCAGCGCGGCGATGTGATGGTGTTTCGCTACCCCGTGGATCCCTCGCTCGACTACATCAAGCGCGTGGTGGGCTTGCCCGGCGACAAGGTCGAGTACACACGGGATAAGCGCTTGTACATCAACAGCCAACTGATCAAGTGGGAATTCGAACGCGACTTTGATTACACCAAGGCAGGCTTCAACATGGTGAATGCCAAGTTATATCGCGAGCAGTTGGGCGGGCATGCCCACTCCATCCTGATCCAGCCGGAAGATCCGCCGGTTCGGGCCGAGCAAGTGCGCCCGTTCCAGCAGCGCAGCAATTGCGATTACAATGATCGCGGCTTTGTTTGCACCGTGCCACCGGGGCATTATTTCGCAATGGGCGATAATCGCGACGACAGCACCGACAGCCGTTACTGGGGCTTCGTGCCGGACGGGCATATCGTGGGCAAGGCGTTTTTTGTTTGGATGAATTTCAGTGATTTTGGACGCATCGGCACATCCATCGACTAGGAGAAAACCAGCATGAAACATCAGCGCGGCATGACATTCATCTCAATGATGATTCTGATCGTCTTAGGGGTTTCCATTACGCTGTTGGGAGTCAAATTGGCGCCGTCTTATATCGAGTTTTTCTCGGTGAAAAAGGTGATGTCCGCAATGGCGAACGACCCGGCATTTCCCACCATGAGTCCGCAGGAAGTCCGTAATTCATTCGACCGGCGCGCAACCATTGATTACATCGATTCGGTAAACGGCAAGGATCTCGATCTGTCGAAAGAGAATGGACAGAATGTCGCCTCGATTGAGTATTCTAAAAGAATTCCCCTGGTGTTGAATATCAGTGCCTGTCTCGAATTTGAAGCCAGCACGTCGAAGTAAAACAACAGGCGAATGACCCCAGACCTCCGGATTCTGACCAAGCAACTGGGCTACACCTTCCAGGAGCCGGCGCTGCTGCGCCAAGCCCTGACGCACCGCAGCTATGGCACGCCGCATAACGAGCGGCTGGAATTTCTCGGCGACAGCGTGTTGTCGCTGTCTATCTCGTCCACGCTGTACCATGATTTTCCCAAACTCTCCGAGGGCGACTTATCGCGGATGCGCGCACACCTGGTGAAAGAGCCGACGCTGGCCGAGATCGCGCAATCCATGCAATTAGGCGATTTTCTAGCGCTCGGCGAGGGCGAGCTGAAAAGCGGCGGGTTTCGCCGGCCCTCGATTCTGGCCGATGCCTTGGAGGCCATTCTGGGCGCCATCTATCTCGATAGCAGTTTCGACGATACCTGCAAGGTGATCGATCATCTGTATGCGCCGATTATCAGCAAGCTTGACCCCAAGAAACTTTCCAAAGACCCCAAGACCCAGCTCCAGGAATATTTACAGGGACTAAAATTGCCTCTACCCCAATATCTGATTATCGCCACCGAAGGCGAGGCGCATGAGCAACATTTTAAAGTCGAGTG
>MEQN01000074.1:1691-1792 GCA_001770235.1 Betaproteobacteria bacterium RBG_16_58_11 | reverse complement strand
TTGGGAGAGGGCGCGAGCCGGCGCAAACCGGAGCAGGAAGCCGCCAAGCTCGCCTATGAATCGGCTTTGGCCCAAGGCAAATAATGAATCCGAATTTCCGC
>MEQN01000074.1:596-1648 GCA_001770235.1 Betaproteobacteria bacterium RBG_16_58_11 | reverse complement strand
CGACTTTGCTCAATGCCCTGATCGGCCACAAGATCAGCATCACCTCCAGAAAGCCGCAAACCACGCGCCACCGCATCACCGGCATTCACACCGACGAGGCGGCGCAGAGCATTTTTGTCGATACGCCCGGCTTCCAAACCGAGCACACCAACGCGCTGAATCGCGCCATGAACAAAAGCGTGACCGAAGCGCTCAATTCAGTGGATGCGGTGCTATTCGTGGTCGAAGCGGGGCATTACGACGAGCGCGACAAGCGGGTGCTGAAGTTGCTGCCGGACACGCGCCCCGTGATCCTGGTCATCAACAAGATCGATACCCTTGTCGATAAGGCCGAACTCCTGCCCTTCATCGAACGCCTGGCAAAAGAATTTTCTTTCAAGGAGATCGTGCCGGTTTCCGCCGAGAAGGGCAGTCAGATCGATGATGTGCGCGCTGCGATTCGCCCCTGCTTGCCGGAAGGCCCGCTGCTGTTCGACGCAGATGATTTAACTGATCGCAACGAGCGTTTCCTGGCGGCGGAAATCATTCGCGAAAAAATTTTCCGCCTGCTGGGCGAAGAAATACCCTACGCCACCACCGTGATGATCGAGCAATTTACCCAGGAAGGAAATTTGCGCCGCATCCACGCCAGCGTCATCGTGGACAAGCCCGGTCAAAAAGCGATTTTGATCGGCAAGGGCGGCGAGAAAATGAAAGCCATTTCCACCCAGGCGCGCCATGACATGGAGCGCTTGTTCGAAGGCAAGGTGTTCCTGCAAGTCTGGGTCAAAGTCAAAAGCGGCTGGGCCGACGATGCGCGCGCGATAAAATCCCTCGGCTATGGCGACGCTTGAGCGGCCGCAGGACAACCAGCCCGCGTTTGTCCTGCACACCTATCCTTACCGCGAAACCAGCCTCATCGTCGAGACCTTGACCCAGCAATTCGGGCGCGTGGCGCTGCTCGCCAAAGGCGCGCGCCGGCCGCGTTCCGCCGTGCGCGGGCTGTTGATGGCGTTTCAGCCGCTCACCCTTTCCTGGTTCGGCAAGCGAGAATTGCGCACGCTGAAAAATGC
>MEQN01000074.1:274-571 GCA_001770235.1 Betaproteobacteria bacterium RBG_16_58_11 | reverse complement strand
TTGGCGGGGCCGGCGCTCATGTGCGGCTTCTATCTCAACGAGTTGATCCTCAAGCTCTTGCCGCGCGACGATCCGCATCCGCAATTGTTTTTGCACTATCAAACAACCCTGCGCGAATTGGGCGAGGGCGCATCGCAATCGCCCGTGCTGCGACGATTCGAAAAGCGCCTGATGCAGGAGCTGGGCTATGCCTTGATGCTGGAAAAAGACGCGCAAGACGATGCCCCGATCGAGGCGCAAACCACTTATTTTTACGAGTTGGAACGCGGACCGGTACGGCAGAGCCCAATGCAAAAC
>MEQN01000074.1:0-164 GCA_001770235.1 Betaproteobacteria bacterium RBG_16_58_11 | reverse complement strand
CAGCCATCATTTGGGCAGCGAAAACCTGCAAACCCGGCAACTGCTCAAGGATCTGCAAGAGCTATGATTTACCTCGGCGTCAATATCGATCATATCGCCACCGTGCGCCAAGCGCGCGGCACGCGCTATCCCAGTCCGGTGCATGCCGCCTTGGTGGCGGAATC
>MEQN01000073.1:40378-40950 GCA_001770235.1 Betaproteobacteria bacterium RBG_16_58_11 | reverse complement strand
CTTAAGCGGTTCCATAATCGATGTAGGGTGGGTTAGGCACGCAGTTTGTGCCGTAACCCACCAGATGTGCCGCCAGGCACTCATTAAAAAATGCGTTGTGTTGCTACGCAACGCTTGGCGGGTTACGCAAAAAACGCTAACCCACCCTACATTTGGCCTAAGTAAGTGCCAATCGACTCAGTTCAGAAGAATGTATGAAGCTGCGCCACCGGCATATCCAATGAGCGCAAGCAGGCTGATTTTTCTGACGTACCAGAAAAACTCGATTTTCTCGATCCCCATAGCCGCCACCCCGGCCGCTGACCCGATAATCAGGATTGAGCCACCTGTCCCTGCTGCATAGGCAAGAAACTCCCAGAGAAACGAGTCTGTCGGGTACTGCGCCAGGGAATACATGCCCATGGAAGCGGCAACAAGCGGCACGTTGTCGATGATGGCGCTTGCCAGACCAAAGATCGAAACAATCAGCGCCTGATTGCCTACAGTTTT
Organism: Betaproteobacteria bacterium RBG_16_58_11; assembly: GCA_001770235.1. Taxonomy (GTDB): domain Bacteria; phylum Pseudomonadota; class Gammaproteobacteria; order Burkholderiales; family Thiobacteraceae; genus RBG-16-58-11. Next base: position 40,461 of record MEQN01000073.1, on the reverse strand, counting down.
ATCCAGCCATTGCGCAAGTGCGCTCAGGATATGGCTATGTTCCAGGGTGGCGACTGAAAGCAAAATTCCGATAAAAAATACCA
>MEQN01000073.1:37852-40123 GCA_001770235.1 Betaproteobacteria bacterium RBG_16_58_11 | reverse complement strand
TCTTCTTTCCCCTGTACAGGTAACTGACCACGGCAAGGGGAATCAGCATATTGAGCAGCGAAGGGATAAACACGCCTTTGATGATGGCCAGGGCGGTGATTTGCCCGCCGATCCAGAGCATGGTTGTGGTCACGTCTCCAATGGGCGACCACGCCCCACCCGCATTGGCGGCAATCACGACAATCCCCGCAGCAAACAACTTATCCTCTCGCTGCGAAAGCAGCCTGCGGTTGACGGACAACATCACAATGGTTGTGGTCAGGTTATCGAGCGCGGCGCTTAGAAAAAAAGCGACAAAGGCAATCAGCCACAACAGCGCGACCATGCTTGTGGTCTTGATTTTGTCGGTGATGACATCGAAGCCGTCATGCGCATCCACCACCTCAACGATGGTCATGGCCCCCATCAGGAAGAAGACAATCTGCGCAATAGATGACAGCGTCTCGTTTAACTGCTCACCCACATGCCCGGTAAAGTAGGCGTAGATCGTCCATAAGAGCCCTGCACCGATTAGGGCAGGGGCGCTTTTGTTGACCTTGAGGGGGTGTTCGAGGGCGATGGCCGCATAGGCGACGATGAAAATGATGATGAGGAGTTCGTTCATGTCTCTGCCTAATTCGGGGGTATCTTAAAGCGCATTCAATCGAGCGAGTTGAGCATGCTTTGCGCATCGCTCACTTCGAATTTTCCAGGCGCTTCGATATTGAGCGCTTTCACCACGCCATCATCGACCAGCATGGAAAAACGCTGGCAGCGCAGCCCCATGCCGCGCTCGGTGAGATCGAGTTCCAGGCCGATGGCTTTGGTGAAAGCCGCGCTGCCATCGCCCAGCATGCGCACCTTGCCGCCCGCTTTTTGATCCTTGCCCCAGGCGCCCATCACGAAGGCATCATTCACCGCCAAGCACACGATTTGATCGATGCCACGGGCTTTAAGCTGATCGGCCTGCGCCACATAACCGGGTACGTGCAGCGCCGAGCAAGTGGGGGTGAATGCGCCGGGCAAGCCGAAAATCACCACGCGTTTGCCCTGGACCAAGTCCGCCACGGATACCGGTTTCGGGCCTTCCTCGCTCATTTCGAATAATGTGCCGTTGGGCAATTGGTCGCCGATTTTGATGGTCATCGGGTTCTCCTTTGCATGGGGTTGAAACGTACTGAAATAAGTTGCCGAGTTTAACAGAGCCACCCTTCGCCGCGAACCAACCCCCGCCTTAAGTAGCGCCGGCTTCCAGCCGGCATGCAAGCAGGATGCTTGCGCTACCCAAACCAACACCAAGCCCCTGCTAAAGATGCGGCTTTTCCTTCAGCTATAATATCGAGCTTTCCGTTGCGGCCCGTAGCGCCGGCTTCCAGCCGGCATGCCGGCAAGATGCCGGCGCTACTTAAACCCTTAGCCCCCAATCGACGAACCATGGAACTCAGCTCCGAAGATTCATTCTGCCTCAATGTCATGCTCGCCGCCGGTGTGCAGGCGGTGCGTATCGACAGCAATGGGATGACGGTATTGGGCCTGACCGAAAAAGGCGAAGCGAAGGTAGCGCTGCATCCGAATTGCCGCCCAGACCAATATCTAAAATTAGTGAAGCAGTCCTTGGCCGAACATGCGCTGGATTCGCCCGAGGGCTATCCGGTTTACCTTAGGCGCTGGACGCGCATGGGCCAGTTGCGCGATGACAACCTTTCCAAACTGCTGCTCACCGGTGAAGAAGAAGCCGTGGTCGCGGTGGTGCATGCCCCCGGCCTCACCAACGAGATCGCGCGCCGCGCCTGGTGGATCATGCCCACCCTCGAAAACGCCCGCCGCATGCTGGAAAAAGAAGCCGTCGCGCGCGGGGAAATGGGCAAAGTGCTGGCGGATTTTCTGGTGGAGCATTTGCCGTTTGAAGAGGACGATCTCGCCATCATGGATATGGTGCGCACCCTGCTCTGGTTCGATCTGGTGAGCGCCGCCGCCGAGAAAAAACTCTGGGCGCGCGGCAAGCAGCATGGCGCGTATTACATCGCCTTTCTGGAACAGCGCCCGGATCGATTGCCCAACCCGCTGCCTGCGCGCGCCGACTACGCGGCCACGCACGCCCTGCTCGCCCCCTTCATCGAAGCGGGCAACCCCTATGCGCAACAATTGGATCGATTGCTCTCCGGCCCTGGCCAGACTTTCCTGGCCGCCTGCGAAGAAGCCATGCAGCGCCCCGGCACGCATGAGATCGTGAGCGCGCTGCTCAATATCTATGGCGCCTACCTGGAATCGATCAGCCTTGTCGAAGGCAAG
>MEQN01000073.1:33278-37808 GCA_001770235.1 Betaproteobacteria bacterium RBG_16_58_11 | reverse complement strand
CAGCGACGAACACCACGCTCCCGCCGCACTGCCCCAACTCAAGCCGGACCTCATCGCCCTGCTCACGCTGGCGGGCGTGAATCAATGGGCGGCCTACACCGTCCTGCAACGCACCACGGCGGTGAACGCGCTGTTGCGCACCAAACTCAAGCCGGTGTTCGAACCGATTCAGGAACAGATGCGCGTGCTGCGCACGGCGAAGTTTTAATTATTCACGAAGGAGATTCGAAATATGGAAAGAAAAGACAACATGCCCCTGTGGGTTTTCCTTGGGCTCTCCAGCATCAACACCAGGAAAGGCGCGCTGATCCTATTCTGGGTTTGCTTCGTTTGCGGAATTGTTTTTATCCCCGTTTCCTATCACTTGGGCGACTGGAGTTGGGCTGGACTTACTTTTGTAGTTGCCTTGTGGTACTGGCTATGCATCCGATGGATGGACAAGCATTCGGCATGGCAATAGCCGATAGCGCAATCGTACATAGTCACCATCTACTGGCGCAGCCAGCACGGGAACAATATGAATGACCGGATTCGCCAGATTCTCACTCAGATCACTTCTCTGGAAGACGAACTACGAAGCGTGCTGCACGAACAAGAGCGCCGCATGCACTACCAAATCAAGGACAAGCGCATCGAATCGAGCGCTCCATCGAAGCAGCCCACCAGCGGCTGAAGCTAGGCTTGGTGCAATGGTTTCTGAGCGTTCCGCCGCTCAATTTTCTCACCGCACCCATCATCTACAGCATGATCGCGCCGCTAGCGTTTATCGATGTGTGCATCACCGTTTATCTGTGTGATAACAAGACCTGATAATCATCTAGCCGACTCCTAAACCGGTGGCTATCGTTTGAGTTGCAACACTTGAACGAAACCCCCAGAAAAGGAGCCGACATGGAACTGTACGCCGCAATCGATTTACATTCCAACAACAGCATGCTGGTGGTGCTGGATCAGGATGATCACGTGATACAACCAATAGGGTCAGCTTCGCAAATAACTTCTGAGGGCTGGCCACAGCTTCAAGCCAATCTCAAATTGCCAGTTGTTCTGGCGTTATCCCCAATGCCTTGGCGATTTTCTCACGGGTGGATTTCCTGACGGGTTCCTTGGCTTCTTGCTGGGCGTAGGCGCTTTGCGAAATGTCGAGGCGGCGTGCGACTTCCGATTGAGTGAGGCCGAGGTATTCACGCCATGCGCGGATGGGGGTCATGTCCTTGTTGATGACTTTGCCGACAACTGCGTTGGGGATAGCCGGGGCGCGCTGCCTGGACAGACTCAGGTATTCCGCATAGGGGATCACGGCGAAGGCGGGTTTGCCTTTTGCGTCTTTCAGAATCTGGATGTTAATAGGTGCGTTCATTTCGTTTCTCCACTTGCGTGATGATGACGACGATGGGTGTGTCGTTCTGGTCAATTTCAAATATCAATCGATGGTCGCCGACACGAAGCCGGTAATCGTCGCGGCCTTGCAGCCGTTTGATGTCCCCGGGCAATCCGGCCAACTCGCGAGTTGCTGCGCCTCCGCGTAGATGTGTTGCCGCTTTCGCTTGTCCGCAATCTTGCGAAGTTGCCGCACTGCCTTGGCCGACCATTCGATGACGTTCATGGTTTGGATTATAAGTTATTTATAAGTTTTTGCAAGAATCCAACAGGAGCGGCTTCAGTCGGGTTGGCAAGTTCTACCTGCCCCGTGCTTGGCAGTAAATCGGTGGGCACGCTACGCTTTGCCCACCCTGCACACTCGTCTTCCCCCGTAGGATTACCGGTTCGACACGGGAGTAGGCATTGCTTCCATTGGCGGTTTACCCAAGAAGATTTCGCCAATCGGAATTCATCTCTCCTGACCAAACCGCTCGCACAAACTCTTCACCGCCTCACTCTCGCCGCGAATGCGCATGAACGCGCCTTCTTCGTCGGCGCGCTCTTCCAGCACTTCGCAGCACGCGAAGATTTCACCGCGCAGTTGCTGTGCCGACCAGGGCAGAAAAAGCTCGCCCTCGACGCGATCGCGCTGGAAGAAAGCGATGATCGCCTCGCGTAATTTCGCGACATCGCCGCTGCGGCGCGCGCTCATCACGAGGCAATCGGGGTACTGCGCACGCAGCGCCGCTTCGCGTTCGGCTTCTGCTACTGCGTCGCCGACGTGGTCGATTTTGTTGAAGACGCGGATGCGCGGCACATCCTCCGCGCCGATCTCCTTGAGCACGGCGTCGGTGACCTCGCGCTGCCGTTCATAGCCGGGATCGCTCGCGTCGATGACGTGGAGCAGCAGCGAGGCATCGAGCGCCTCATCCAGCGTCGATTTGAACGACGCGACCAGCCCGTGCGGCAGGTTCTTGATGAAGCCGACGGTGTCGCTGACCAGTACACGCGGCATGCTCTCCGGTTGGAGAGCGCGCACGGTGGTGTCGAGCGTGGCGAAGAGTTTGTTTTCGACCAGCACCTCGCTGCCGGTGAGTGCGCGCATTAAAGTGGACTTGCCCGCGTTGGTGTAGCCGACGAGGGCTACGTTGGCAATTGTCTCGCGCGCTTGCCGCCGTGCGCGCTGCGTCTTGCGCTCGACGTCCATCGCGGCGATCTCCAGTTGCAGTTCGGCGATGCGGTCGCGAATCTTGCGTTTATCCAACTCGGTGTGCGACTCGCCGGCGCCGCGGCCGCCGGTGCCGCTGCGCTGCCGGCCTTGCGGCCCCGCGAGCTTTGCCGCTTCGCGCAGGCGCGGCGCCATGTAGCCGAGGCGCGCGATTTCCACTTGTGCGCGTGCGGCGCGGGAGCGGGCGTGACGGTGGAAGATTTCGAGGATGACCATGGTGCGGTCCATCACCGCGCAGCCGACCTCTTTTTCTAGATTGCGCGCCTGCGAGGGCGATATCTCGTGATCGACGAAGACGACGTCGATCTCGCCCGCCTTGGGGTCGGCGGCGGCGTGCGGTGATCTTTCCAGTTCGGCGGGCGCGGGTTCCTTGTCCACGAAGGCGCGTATCTCCTCCCGCTTGCCAACGCCCAGGTAGGCCGTCGCGTCGAAGCCGGTGCGCTTCTGCGTGAAGGTGGCGGCGATCTCGTAACCCAGTGTCTTGGCCAGATCGCGCAGCTCGGCCAGCGATGACTCGAACTCGATGTCGCTCACGTTCGGCAGTTGCACGGCCGCCACGATGGCGTATTTGGGCTTTGCTTTGACTTCTTTTTGCATGCGGGGATTGCTTTTTTGGATGGGCGAAGCCGGACAGTATAGTGCCTGCCCATGCAATCGTCGTCGGCCCGTTTGGATCGCGGCTTTCTAGAATGGCCTAAGGCCTACTCCGGCTCGCGATAGCGATCCGGCGTGAGCTTGACCCACTCGTTTTCTTTCAACACCACTTCGTATTGCGCCCAGCTCGCGAATTCATCCCGCGCCAGGGTGGCGCTTTTGCGCCGCTCGGGACCGGCGACGATTTTGAAGGTCACGCTGCCATCGGCATGCTCACGCGTGACTTGGCGCACCGCCCAACGGTTGCCGTAGATGCCGTTGCTGTAGCAGCCGCCATACTTGATTGAAGATTCATCCATATTCGCCTCACGGTCATGGCAATCGCCACACCACATATTTAAATTCGCCATGACCTTTCCCTCTCTCCTAACTCTCCACCCGCAAGGGGTACGCCGGTGGGTGCCCCGCTGCTGCGCAGCGACCCTTCCGCAGTCCCGCAAGCGGGCGAGAGGGGCGCGGGCTCGCTGCGCGAGTTTCATCTAGGCGCATTGTGACCGCGGCGGCTGGCTTGGACAAGGTAGTCTAATGTGACGTAAGCCGGCGACGAGGCTTCAACAGCGCTGTCGACGATTCGAACAGGGAATGACGCCACTTATAGAAAAAATATCATTATTTATCAAGGTGCTTTAGTTTTAATCTGCGGTGGCATGGAGGTTGCGTAAGACATAAGCAATATCCATCTACTGAAGCAAACAAATGCATCACTATCACCTGACGCAGCACATCACCTTCGCCATCAAGCGCTGCCATCAACCATTCAAGTGGTTTGCCGGCAAGACTAACCGGCTCAGCTTGTATAGCCTGTGCCTGTTGGGTCTGGAGCTGAATTGTTACGTGGAACGAGATTGGCGCTACTCGGCGTTGGATTCGTTCGAAGAGTAGGCGCGCGATATCCACCTGGCGACGGATTCACCCCGCTCGGTGAGCCGCCGTGCGGGGTCGCGTAGCGCCTCGTCCAGCGTCACTCCCTCGCCGGCCACGCTGAAACATCCAAGGAATTTTTGTTCCAACAAGACGCGGCTCGCCGCCTCAATTTCGCCTGAAAGCAAAATTGCCGGCACCCGCGCCGCCTGTGCGTGACGCGCCGCCACCAGGGGTAATTTTCCATGCAGGGTTTGCGCGTCGGATTTGCCTTCGCCGGTGATGAGCCAATCGGCATCGCTGAGCCGCGCATCGAGCTGCATCTTTTCACACACCACTTCCGCCCCTGGGCGGCGTTTCGCCCCCAGCAGCATCAGCGCATAGCCCAAGCCGCCTGCCGCGCCGGCGCCGGCTTGCGTCGATAC
>MEQN01000073.1:32890-33210 GCA_001770235.1 Betaproteobacteria bacterium RBG_16_58_11 | reverse complement strand
GCTCGGGCAACACTCCTTTTTGTGGACCAAACACGGCCGTCGCACCCGCCGGGCCGCATAAGGGATTGTCAACATCGGTCAACACGGTGATGTCGCATGCGGCCAGCCGCGCATCCAGTGCGGCGAAATCGATGCGACCCAAACCCGCCAAGCCCCGCAAACTCGGCTCGATCACCTTGCCGTCCGCATCCAACAGCCGCACGCCAAGTGCCGCTAGCAAGCCCGCGCCGCCATCGTTGGTGCTGCTGCCGCCCAATCCGATCAGGAAGCGGCGCACGCCCTGATCCAAACACAGCCGCAACAACTCACCCAAACCCCGC
>MEQN01000073.1:30531-32843 GCA_001770235.1 Betaproteobacteria bacterium RBG_16_58_11 | reverse complement strand
CTGCGCCGCCTCCAGCACCGCGATCGTGCCTTGCGCATCCGTTAGCAAACCATAACTCGCTTCAATCAGATCGCCATTCGCATCCGTCACCCGTGCGGCCTTGCGCTCACCCTGGGCCGCGAACAACAGCACATCCAGCGTACCCTCGCCGCCATCGGCGAGCGGGAGACAGTGTGTAATCGCATCGGGCAAGACACGCCGGATACCGGCCTCGATGGCGCGTGCGGCTTCTAAGGCGCTCAGCGTGCCTTTGAAGGAATCGGGGGCGATGAGGATGTTCAAGGGTGCGGTGCCAGAATGCATGATTTGGAAAAATCTTTCACCACGGAGGACACAGAGGACACGGAGTAAGAACAAACATTTCACCGCGAAGGACGCGAAGGTACGCGAGGTAACCCATTCTTGATTTCCTTAGCGAACCTTCGCGTCCTTCGCGTTTAATAAAGTTTTTGCCTTACTCCGTGTCCTCTGTGTCCTCCGTGGTGAAAAGGTTCTCAAACCACATTGCGCGGCTGGCCCGCGACAAATGCTTCAATATTATCTACCAGTTGGTCGGCGAGGATTTGCATCGCTTGGCGGCTGCCCCAGGCAACATGCGGCGTGAGAATAAAATTAGGCAGCTTGAGATCGAGTAAACGATTGCCCTCTCGCGGCGGCTCCACCCCCAGCACGTCAAAGCCCGCGCCGGCGATGCGGCCCGAGACCAAGGCCGTTTCCAGCGCCGCTTCATCCACCAGATTGCCGCGTGCGGTGTTGATCAAAATCGCGCTGCGCTTCATCAGATCAAATTCGCGCGTGGAGATCATGTGGCGCGTCGCCTCATTCAGCGGCGAATGCAGGGTGATGACATCGCTCTGCGCCATCACGGTATCAAAATCGGTGTAGCCCTCGCGCACGCTGCTCGCGCCTTTGTGCTCGGCCACCAACACGCGCATACCGAAAGCTTCGGCAAGCGTGCGTACCGCTTTCCCCAGCCCGCCATAACCGATGATGCCGAGCGTACTGCCGTAAAGATCGTTGATCGGCTGGGTGAACAAACAGAATTGATCGGCTTGCTGCCACAACCCAGCTTGCACATCCTGGCGCCACGCCAGCAGATTGCGGCGCAGCGCCAGCATCAGCATGAATACATGCTCCGGCAAGGTATGCACGGCGTAATTGCGGATATTCGACACCACGATGCCGTGCGCGCGGCAATAAGCCAGATCGATATTGTCGGTGCCGGTGGCGGCAGCGGCGATCATTTTAAGCTGTGGCGTTTGCGCCAATATCTCGCCTGAAAGCTTGACCTTATTGGTGATCGCAATAGTCGCGTCTTTTAAATGCGCCAACACTTGCTCGGGCTGGGTCTGCTCGAAATCTTGCCAGCGATGCGCGAAGCTGGGTTTGCGCATATTTACGATCAGAGTGTTGCGGTCGAGAAATACGATGTGTTGGGTCATAGGAAACCTTTAAAGCTTTAGCCGCGAATTAACGCGAATTTTCGCTAATTTAAATCTAAAGCTGCTTGCGCCTTGTTCTTAATTTGCGCGAATTCGCGGCTAAAAAAACTAACGTTCAACACCAGAGATTCGCTCAACCACCTTCATCACTGCGGCCGAATCCAGCTCGGCGTCACCCGTGCCCATTAGCGCGTTCATGTGCTGCATCACCAGCGCGGCGGCTGGTAGCGCCAAGCCTAATTCTTTTGCGGTCTGCATCACGATGTTCATGTCCTTCTGATGCAGTTTGGTCTTGAAGCCGGGCTGGTAGTTGTTGTCGAGCATGCGCTTGCCGTGCACTTCGAGGATGCGGCTGCCGGCGAAGCCGCCCATCAGGGCGTCGCGCACTTTGCCTGCATCCACGCCGTTTTTGCGCGCGAAGGTGAGCGCTTCGGCCACGGCTTCGATGGTAACTGCCACCACGATTTGGTTGCAGGCTTTGGCCACTTGCCCCGCGCCGTGGTCGCCCACCAATACGATATTTTTGCCCATGGCTTCGAACAAGGGCTTCACGCGCTCGAACACTTCGGGCTTGCCGCCGGCCATGATGGAGAGCGTGGCGTTGATGGCGCCGACATCGCCGCCGGAGACGGGTGCATCCAGCATATCCACACCGCGCGCTTTCAAATCATCCGCAAAGCGCCGTGTCGCTGGGGGTGAGATGGTGCTCATGTCCACCACCACCGAGCCCGGCTTCGCGCCTTGCGCCACGCCGCCCGCGGCGAACAACACCTGCTCCACATCCTGCGTATCGGACACCATGATGAAGGTGACGTCGGCCTGCGCTGCCGCCTCGGCGGCGCTGGCGCAGGCGGTGCAGCCTGCTTGCGC
>MEQN01000073.1:28114-30484 GCA_001770235.1 Betaproteobacteria bacterium RBG_16_58_11 | reverse complement strand
GTCCGGCCTTGTGCAGATTGAGCGCCATGGGACGGCCCATGATGCCGAGTCCGATAAATGCGACGTTCATGTTGAACTCCTTATTTATACAACACCGACGGCAGCCACATGCCGATCGCCGGCCACATATAGAGCAGGAACATGGCCAATACCTGAATCGCCATGAACGGCATCATGCCGGCGAAAATCTGGTTCAGCGTGACATGCGGCGGCGATACGCCCTTCAAGTAAAAAGCCGCCATGGCCACCGGTGGCGAGAGGAAGGCTGTCTGCAAATTGAGCGCGACCAGTAGACCAAAGAACAGCGGATCGACGTTGAAGTGCGCGAGCAGCGGGATGAAGATCGGCATGAAGATGACGATGATCTCGGTCCATTCCAGCGGCCAGCCCAGGATGAAAATGATGAACTGGGACAGCAGCAGGAATTGCACCGGCGTCATATTAAGCGAGAGCACCCATTTCTCGATCAGGTCCTGCCCGCCGAGCAGGGCGAACGCCGCCGAGAAAATACTGGAGCCGACAAACAACCAGCACACCATGGCCGCGGTCTTGGCAGTGAGAAACGTGGATTCTTTTACTACCCGGAAATTGAGCTGCCGGTAAGCGGCGGCCAAGATGAGGCCGCCGAGCCCGCCGACCGCCGCCGCTTCGGTGGGCGTGGCCAAGCCGAACACGATCGAACCCAGCACGGCCAGGATCATCACCGCGAGCGGGAAAAACGAAGTCAGCAGCATTTTGAACAACTCAAGCCGGGCAAAGGTGAACAGGCCATAGAACAGCGCAAGCAAGGTCGTGCCAATGCCCAATGTGATCCAGTATGCGTTGGGCGCGGCGCGCGGCTGGGCGACTTCCTCCGCTTTAGGGGGGAGTTGCGCGTTGCTAATAGGCGTATCGGCTGCTGCGAGCGGCGCATCGCCAACTTCTTGCGGCGGCTCTTGCACGCCCCCCACCTGCGCTTCATCTTGCGCGGCTGCGGCGGGTGCTGTGGTGGTGCCCATCTCGACCAGCCCGGAGGTATCCACTATTTCGATCGGCTCGGTGACGCTGCGATATGCAAGCCCCATGCTCGTTGCCCATACCAAAGCGGGCAGCAACGCGATGACCAATTGGCTGGCAATGCGGCGCCTGGGCATTGCGCTTTTTCCACTCAAGGCGCCGAGCAGACCCGGCAACGCCTTGCGGCTGATGGTTGCGGAAATAGCTTTCACGTCATCGGTCAGCGGGATTTCACGTTCCGCCATCGGCAAGGGCGGCGCGAGGGCCGGCCGCAGCTTGGCCAGAAGAATCACGTAGCCGACATATAAGCCCGCGAGCATGAGGCCGGGAAAAAAAGCGCCTGCGTAAAGCTTCACCACCGACACGCCGGCCGTGGCGCCGTACACGATCAGCAGCACCGAGGGGGGAATGAGAATCCCCAGGCAACCGCCCGCCGTAATCACGCCGGCGGTCAGCTTAACGTTGTAACCCGCGCGCAACATCGCGGGCATGGCGAGCAGCCCCATCAGGGTCACTACCGCGCCGATAATGCCGGTGGCGGTGGAAAAAATCGCACACGTAATGAGGGTGGCCACCGCGAGCGAACCCGGCACGCGCGCCATGGCGAGATGGATGCTCTTGAATAGCTTCTCGATCAGGTTCGCGCGCTCCACGAGATAACCCATGAAGACAAACAGCGGGATCGCAATTAACACTTCATTGGTCATCACGCCATAGGTGCGCTGCACCATCAGATCCAGCGTCTGGCGGATGGCGATATCCGGATTGACGCTGCGATAGGCGAGCCAGGCGAAGATCATGCCCATGCCCATGAGGGTGAACGCAGTGGGGAAGCCGAGCATGATGGTCACCACCACCAGCCCCAGCATCAACAGGCCCAGATGGCCGTTGGTCAGATTACCCCAGGGCAGGAGTACCGCAACGGCGATCAAAATAATCGCCATCAGCGCGAAGCCGAAACGTAATTCCTTCTTCACGCTTTGCCTTCCTGCTTCACCACATACTGATCGAGTTGGGCGATGTCCTCGTCTTTCACATTCACCATTTTCTTGAGATTATCCACGTCCACTTCTTCCACATCCCGTACGCGCGAGGGCCAAGCGCCGTCGCGCAGACAGATTACGCAGCGCACGATTTCCACCAGGCCTTGCACCAGTAGAAAAAATGCCGCCAGCGGAATGATGAATTTGAAGGGGTACAGCGGCAGCGGCTCGGGGCTGAAGGTTTGCTCGCGGATCGCCAGCGACTCGTTGGCGTAAATCCAGCCCGCATAAGCCATGGCGAAAATGCCCGGCAGGAAGAAAATAATATAAAGCGTCAGATCGATCGCGGCTTGCGTGCGCGGCGCGAAGAAACCATACAGCACATCGCCGC
>MEQN01000073.1:26278-28104 GCA_001770235.1 Betaproteobacteria bacterium RBG_16_58_11 | reverse complement strand
GCCGGTGGCCAGCGTATAGGCGCCCGCCATCATGAACAGCGTGCCATAGAGCATGACCTGCGCGTCGATCACCCAGGCATGGGGCGTGCCGAGCACATAGCGCGAAAACACTTCCCAGGAAATCAGGAAGGTCAGGCCGATGATGCTCCAAGCAAAAAAATGGCCAGCGAAAGTGCTGACCCGATCGACGAATAGCAGAATTTTTTGCATTTGGACGTCTCTATGGTGGTAGGGGCCGGGCATGCCCGGCCCGCTGTCGATGCCGGGCGATGCCCGGAATCAGGCTTTCTTCTTCGCGAAGTAGTGGTTGTAAGCCATTTTGTAATCCACGCTGGTATCGTTCTGCCAGCGTGCGGCGCGGCCTGCGAAAGCACGCATGGAATCCATGACCTTTTTGAATGCCGGATTCTCAGCCATCTTCGCCGCCGTGATCTTATCCCAGGATGCCAATTGGGCTTGCAGGATCGCATCCGGCGTCTTGTAGAACTTGACGCCTTTTTTCTCGCTCATGTCGATGTAATCCTTGGAGTAGCGATCAATCGCTTTCCACGACATATCGGCCGACGCGGCCTCCACTGCGTATTTGATGATGGATTTCAATTCGCCGGGCAAGGCATCGTATTTTTTCTTGTTGAACAAGATTTCGAATTGCTCGCTGGCTTGGTGGAAGCTTTGCAGCATGCAGATCTTGGCCACGTCCGGGAAGCCCAGCAAGTTGTCGCTCGATGCATTATTGAACTCCGCCGCATCCAGCAAGCCCCGATCCAAGGCCGGCACGATTTCGCCGCCCGGCAGCGGAACCACTGCCGCGCCCATGTCTTTGAACACATCCACGGCCAAACCCACGGTGCGGAATTTCAGCCCCTTAATATCTGCCGCCTTGGTGACCGGCTTCTTGAACCAGCCCAAGGGCTGGGTAGGCATCGGGCCATACAGCATGGAAACCACATCCATGTTCATGCTCTTGTACACTTCTTCCAACAGCTCTTTGCCGCCGCCGTAATAGTGCCACGCCAGCACCATATTCGGGTCCATGCCGAAGGCGGGGCCGGAACCCCACAAGGCCACGGCGGAATTTTTGCCGTACCAATAAGCCACCACGCCATGCCCGCCATCGAGCGTGCCCTTGCTCACGGCGTCGAGCAGATCAAATGCCTTCACCACCGCGCCCGCGGGCAGCACCTCGATCTTGAGGCTGCCGCCGGACATGTCGTTTACTTTCTTGGAAAAATCCACGGCGTACTCATGGAAAATATCTTTCGCCGGCCACGTGCTTTGAAAGCGCAGGCTGACCGGCGCGGCGGCTTTGCTGATCGCCGGAAAGCCAAGCGCCGCCGCGCCGGTGGCGGTGGCCGCCGCTGCGCCGAGGAACTTACGACGGCTCACTTGGGGTTTGCTGCTGTCTTGTTTGCTCATGGTTGTCTCCTGACTATTGTTGATTGAAGATCAGACGGTTTGAAACGGCTAACAATCGATTACTCCACCACTCAAATTTCACATCATAAAAAGCGGTACTGCATGCTAATAAAGCCTATACCCCATTAGGGGCAAGTTCAAGCATTCTGTGACACTACTTTTAGTTCAATGTAATCCAAAAGCTTTCACCACGGAGGACGCGGAGGACACGGAGGAAAAACGAGTGCAAAAAAAGATAACCGCGAAGGGCAGGCTGCGCGCCGGTGAAATGCATTTGCTTTACTCCGTGTACTCCGCGTCCTCCGTCGTGAGGCTCTTTTTTTACGTTCACCCCACCACCACAATCAACACCCGCGCCGGCCCATGCGCGCCCAGGGTCACGGTCTGTTCGATATCCGCCGTGCGCGACG
>MEQN01000073.1:25897-26246 GCA_001770235.1 Betaproteobacteria bacterium RBG_16_58_11 | reverse complement strand
CCGCCACGTTCACGCCGCAATAAATCCCAAGCATCTTCCATGGTGGCGACGATGCGCGCGCTATCCAGCACGGCGATATGCGTCTCGGGCAGCAAGCTGGTCGCGGCCGGCGTATGCGCGCCGGAGAGCAACATCAGCGTGCCGGTTTCAGCGATCGCGCAAAACGCGCCGGTGATACCAACCGCATCGTCCGCACTGGCAGCTTGTGCCGCGACCACGATGCGCGCGGCGATCCAATCCAGCTCCAGAAAATCCGGCCAGCACAGCGCGTGATTCTCCAAGTTATTTTCTGCTAAATAGTGCGCGATGGTGTGCGGTATCTCATTGCGGGAATCGACGCGTAGCACGT
>MEQN01000073.1:19435-25874 GCA_001770235.1 Betaproteobacteria bacterium RBG_16_58_11 | reverse complement strand
CTTGTTCGATAAAACGGCTGGCTAAATCCGCCACCGGCGCCGGTTGCGGGCCACGTATTGGGTTGGCGATAATGCGCTCCACTTCCGGCACTACGGCGTGGGCTTGGGCGGATCGGATGCGTTGCAGAATGTTTTCGCGCGCGCTCACAATTTGCTCTGCTTGCGATATAGCGTGCGGAAAGTTTGACCGGATGGCGCGGGCAAATCGCGTTCACGCGTCCAAGTACCGGGTAGCCAGCCAATCCGTTTCTTGGCGCCGCCCAGCCAACACAAGACACGGCTAATCAGCCCGGCGCAGCGCGCATACCAAATTGGGCGCAACGCGAGCCATGCCCAAACCGCCAGCACTTTGCGTTCAAGCCAGGGCCGCAAATTGGCTTGGTGCTGCTGATGGCGAACTTCACGCAATAAATCAGGCAGGGGAATGCTCACCGGGCACACCGCCGCGCACGCGCCGCATAAAGTGGAAGCGTTGGGCAACGGCAAAGTAGCAGCGAGGCCGGCAAAACTCGGCGTGAGCCCCGAACCCATCGGCCCCGGATACACCCAGCCGTAAGCATGGCCACCGACATTCTGATACACCGGGCAATGGTTCATGCACGCGCCGCAGCGTATGCAGCGCAGCATGGCTTGCAATTTCGTCCCCAGCATCTTGCTGCGGCCATTGTCGAGCAGCACGATATGAAAATGTTCGGGGCCGTCGCTTTCATCTTCAGCTTTCGCGCCGGTGAGTACGGATACATAGTTGGTGATGTCTTGCCCGGTGGCGGAACGTGGCAGCAAACGAATCAAGGTCGCCGCATCTTCCAACGTCGGCACCACTTTTTCGATGCCGGTAAGCGCCACATGCACGCGCGGCAGCGTGGTGGCCAGGCGGCCATTGCCTTCGTTGGTGACGATCAGCGCCGAGCCGGTTTCGGCGATGAGGAAATTCGCGCCGGAGATGCCCATATCAGCGGAAACGAAATGCGGGCGCAAAATCTCGCGCGCCTCTTGGCATAGCTCGGCAATGCCGGTTTTGCGCGGCAGTTGATGATGCTGCTCGAACAAATCCGAGACTTCATCTTTGGTTTTGTGCAGCACCGGCGCGACGATGTGCGACGGCGGCTCATGCGCGAGCTGCAATATGTATTCGCCCAGATCGGTCTCGACCACCTGCACCCCCGCCGCTTCCAAGGCATCGTTGAGGCCGCACTCCTCGCTCACCATGGATTTGGATTTGACCGCCTTTTTCACGCCATGACGGCGCGCGATGTCGCAGATGATGCGATTGGCCTCCTCCGCGGTTTCCGCCCAGTGCACGTTCGCGCCGCGCCGTTGCGCCGCTTGCTCGAAGCGGATCAGCCACTGATCCAGATTGGCCAGCACTTGATCGCGAATAGCGGTGGCGCGGCTGCGTACCGCTTCGAAATCGTCCAAGTGCGAGATCGCCTCGCGCCGCGCGCCGACGAAGCGGGATTCGATATTCTTCAGCGCGCGTTGCAGGGTTTTGTTGTGCAGGCTCTTGCCGGCATTGCGCTGAAATTTGAGTGAGGAGATTTTCATTTTGGGAAAAGCTATTTCACCGCGGAGGACGCAAAGGTACGCAAAGGAAAATCTAGAATGGGGTTCCTTCGCGTACCTTTGCGTCCTTCGCGGTTATCGCTCTTTCGCATTTGTTTTAGGTTCATGGCGCTTTCCCTTCGTCGCCCGCCAGCACTTCGGCGATGTGCAGCACGCGCGTGGCCTGATCGCCGATGCGGCGCAAGCGCCCCTCGATATTCAGCAAGCAACCCAGATCGCCCGCCACCACCGTATTCGCGCCGCTGGCATGAATCTGGCGGCATTTGTTGTCGGCCATGCGGCTGGAAATCTCGCTGAATTTGACCGAGAACGCGCCGCCGAAACCGCAGCAGGTTTCGCATTGCGCCATTTCTTTCAGCGTCGCATCGGGCAGGTGGGCCAGCAAGGCGCGCGGCTGTTGTTTCACGCCCAACTCACGCAGACCGGAGCAGGAATCGTGATAGGTGAGCTTGCCGCTGAAACGGCCCGGCACATCTTGCAGCTTGGCGATATTCACCAGGAAATCGGTCAGTTCAAAGGTGCGCGCGGCCAAGGCGCGCACGCGGCGCGCCGGCTCGGAATCATCGGGGAAGAGCGCCGGATAATGCACGCGAATCATGCCCGCACAGGAACCGGAAGGGACCACGACATAATCACAATCGGCGAATTCAAGCGCGAGCTTGATCGCCAACTCGCGCGCAGCCGCATGATCGCCCGCGTTATAACCGGGCTGGCCGCAACACGTTTGATGCTCCGGCACGATCACATCGCAACCCGCATGCGCCAACAGCCGCAGCGTGGCAAAACCGATCGAT
Source organism: Betaproteobacteria bacterium RBG_16_58_11 (assembly GCA_001770235.1). Classification (GTDB taxonomy): domain Bacteria; phylum Pseudomonadota; class Gammaproteobacteria; order Burkholderiales; family Thiobacteraceae; genus RBG-16-58-11. The sequence continues at coordinate 23,517 of MEQN01000073.1, read as the reverse complement.
GGCCGCATCAAATCCACAAGGCAGGTAACAAAGAGTCCGACGCGCATAGGTATTCCAGGCCTTGTTCGAACAGTCAAAATCTTTCACCACGGAGGACGCGGAGGACACAGCGTTTCAGAAGCATGAACCGCTAAGGACGCGAAGGTACGCTAAGGAAAGCAAAAGGGCATTTCCTTTGCGCACCTTCGCGTCCTTAGCGGTGAAAGGTTTTGCCTTCCTCCGTGTCCTCCGCATACTCCGAGGTGAAAATGTCTTTCTACAAACTCGCACCAGTCTACGCCGGGCTTGTGCTTTTGAAAATATGGAATAGAATTTTGTAATATGAAATTTTGGAAAGCGCCCGATGTCTGATGCCGACACCAAATCTTCGATTCAAGTCATCGACCGCATGATGACCCTGCTCGATTTGCTCGCCGGGCATACGCAGCCGGCCAGCTTGAAAGTGCTGGCGCAGCAGGCGGGCCTGCATCCTTCCAGCGCGCACCGCATTCTCAATGTGATGGTGGGCAAGGGCTTGGTGGATAAACTCGACGGCGGCACCTATCGCCTGGGCTTGAAGCTGCTGGAGTTGGGCAATCTGGTGCGCGCCCGCCTCGACATCCGGCGCGAGGCGCTGCCTTACATGCAAGCGCTGCATCAGGATATCGGCGAAACGGTCAACCTCAGCCTGCGCCAAGGCGACGAAATGGTGTACGTGGAGCGCACCGCCAGCGGCCAATCGATGATGCGCGTGGTGCAACTGGTCGGCGCGCGCGCGCCACTGCATATCACCGCGGTCGGCAAAGTATTTCTCGCCGAGGCAGGAGACGCTGCCGCGCTGGACTACGCCAATCGCACCGGTCTGCCGGCCTACACCGAGCACACCATTACTCAACCCCAAGCACTGTGCGAGGCGCTGGCCAAGATTCGCAAAAACGGCTATGCCTTCGACAATGAAGAAGCGGAAAAAGGCGTGGCCTGCATCGGCGCCGGCATCCGCGACGCGGAAGGCAGGCTGATCGCGGGCTTGTCGATCTCGGCCCCGGTGGATCGGCACGATAAAAGCTGGCCGAAGAAAGTGAAGGCGGCGGCGGCGCAAATCTCCCATGCGCTGGGCTATCGGGCGCGTTAGAAAATCAGTTATCTACCGCGCTAAACCTTCCACTTTTTCGCGCAACGCGGCCACACAGCTATCGATGGCGCTTCCCAGGTTTTCGGCGAACTTGCTATCGCGCGGCACGATGTAATTCGGATCGACATTGCGCTTGAACGGCGGCTGCTTGGAGGAGGAAAGCAGAATCGCCTGCATATCCTGGTTGCCGCGCGCGCTCATGCGCACCGCCGCGACCAGCGCCAGGCCATTCAGCATCTTTACTTCCAAGCCGGTGATCAGCAGATGATATTTTTGCTGGAGCAGGTGTTCCAGCGCTTGATAGCCATTATCCATGACCGTTACCTGCACCGGATAGCGCTTCATGATTTGGGTGCAGAGTTTGATATTGACCTTGGAAGTCTCCACGATCAGCACGCTATATCGCTCACCCAGCAACAGGGTGCGCAGTGTGCTCAACTCGTCTTCGATATCATTGAAGTGTTCGCCTCCCGCCTGCGCCTGGTCTCGCGCTTTGCGCATCAAATCGATATGCGCCAAACACCGATCCGACATTTCGCGGGGCGGTTTCGCCGGGGTATTCGAGAACAGGTTTAAATGCTCTTCGAGTTGGTGGCAAATCTTTGAGATGATGGGCAGGCCATGCGAGCCGGCGCTGCCCTTGAGGGAATGCACCTTGCGGTACGCCCGTTCGAACACATCGGCAAAGCGTTCAATGCGATCCAGCGCCAGCAGATCGGATTCGAGATCGCCCAGCTTGCCGTCCAACTCGGCGAGATAGTTCTCGCGCAGTTGGCACAGCATGGCTTGCACGTCGGGTAGCGGTCTGGCTGGGGAATCGGCCATGGTGAATCCAATGGAGAATCAGGCAATACCGGTATTTATCGGCCACATTCGAGGAAAATTGAGCCCCGTTTCGATTCGGCATTGAAAGTCTGCCGGGCGCGCCAAATGTGCGCGCTGGGAGCGCGAGGAGAGCTATTTAGAACGCGCCGAATTTCTCCCATTTCCCCCCGGCCACCGTGGTGAGCATTTCTGCCGTTGTATCCGGATGATCCGAGATCGACATAAAGGTGCCCATGCCCAGCGTCGGCCAGCCCAGCGCCGTGCGGTAACGGCCGTACAGCGCCGAGACCTTGCCGTTGACGATGACGATCTCCCACGGCAGCGCCGCGATGTGATCGGAACCGATTTTCTTCACCCACCAGCCTTCGCCATGCTTGGCGTCATTCATCGCGACGCCGAACACCGCGAGCTTCCTGTCCGCCATGATCACTTCATACACCTTGCCGGTATGCGCCACGCCCTTGGCGAGATTGTCCTGCACTGTCTTCACCGCCGCCTCGAACGATGCATGGGTTTTGAGCTCGTTCTTGTCGGAATCGAAACGCTCCATGCCGATCATGTAGCGATAAGTGAGCAAGTCGGCGGCATCCACATCACCGCCAAAACCCTTGCCCGCACCCAATGCCTTACCGAGCTTTTCCTGCACCGCTTTCGTAGCGCTTTCTGCTTTCGAATAGTCCTTGCGGTAATAAGCGCGGTACCAGTATTCCGGGTTCATGTAAGACACCGTGCCGTCGCTTTTCACGCCCACGCGAATGCCCGCACCGATAATCGCCATGCCCCCCATATTGCGAATCGCGTCCAGCAAGCCCTTGTCGGTCACCACCACCACGCCGTGGCCGGGAACACCGCCCGGCGTGTGTCGCCCCACCACGCTGAAGCCTTCAGCTTGCAGCTTAGCCTCGACCGATGCCATCACCGACTTCAGATCGGCGCCCGGCACTTTGTTGGCTTGGATATAGGGAGACAGCGCCAGCGCGAATGGCGACCAAAGAAAAAAACAAATCAGCGCGAATATTCGTTTCATTTTAATTTTCCATGAGAAATGGAATCTTACCCGAACGGGCAATAGAAAAAGGGCTGAAACGGTTAAGCTTCAGCCCTTTGCAGAGTGCCTGAGGTACGCCTTTGGTTTAGAACTTCATGCCGTAGGAGACGCCGAAAGAATCTTGAGACATACGGTTTTTATAAGAGGTTCCAGATACTTCGCCATCAAATGCATGCATATAAGCGACAGATACCTCGCTCTTGTCATCGAGCTTCCAAGTCCCGCCCAGGGTAAGGTGTTCTTCTACTACCGCAGGTGCGAGAACGTTGAATTGGGTATCACTGCCATTGTACGGTGCTTCGGCACTATTCCACCCTGCGCGCAAGGTCAAGTTTTTACTGTATTCGTAAGAGAAGCCCAGTTTAAATACCGTCTGATCGGTCCAACCAAAACCAGAACCATTGTCTGCGCCAAGCGCTCCGCCCTGCGATCCCGTATTCGAAATTGCCTTAATCGACCCATACTGAATGCGGGTGATATCAACAACTGCGGTTAAGTTGGGTGTCACTTTAACAGCAGCGCCTACACCCCAGTTTGCGGGGATATCAAAGTCACCTTGCTCCGCAAATAGCCCTTTGTACTTATCAAACTTACCCATGCGGGTACGGCTTTGATAAGTAGCGCCCAACGTCCAGTCGGCATTCAACTTGCCCGTCCAGCCAATACGCGCGCCATAACCCCAGGAGTCATCGTAACCGCGGTTAGTCAGATTCGCAGAGTCGCTCGAAGATGCTGCAAAGCCACCCAACCCGTAAGCCTTGAAGCGTTGATAAGCCAGATTCACGGAAACACCGACAGAATGCACGTCGTTGAGTTTTACGGCGAAAGTTGGCGAGATAAAGAGCTGCGATAAATCAACGCCTACTGGATTATCTGAACCAAAAGCAAACGCGCCAGCCGTGGCATTGAACGAGTCGTACTGGGTATTCATCCCGCCGTTGCCAAAAACCGAAACGCCAAGCGACATATTCTTGTTCAGCATTTTGTTGTAGCCAAACTCAGGAATAAAAAAATTAGGCTCGCCATCGCCATCGTGAGTCACGGTCCCGCCAGATACTGATTCACGCTGCGGACGAAACCAATCCAACCCCACATCCA
>MEQN01000073.1:15275-19360 GCA_001770235.1 Betaproteobacteria bacterium RBG_16_58_11 | reverse complement strand
CTGCCATCCCTTTCGATTTCATACCATAACCATGAGAAAAATAGCCATTCGTGGCAAACGCAGCGCCGGAAACAGTTGCCAGTCCTGCCATAGCCAGCGCGCCGGCCAATTTACTGATACGCATCGGGTTCTCCTTTAAGTTTGTGCGTAGAAAAAAATTTCTTTGAAATTGAATTCTAGATTTTTGTTGCAGGAATCATACGATAAGCTTGTTTTTTCAGCAAATTTATTAGTCCAAATAGACTATTTAATTTTGATTTGTTGCAGATTTGCAACAATTTTATATCATTAAGGGCAAAAGGAAATAATACACAAAGCCATTAGCGCAATTCGGGAGGGGGCAGCGGCCTGAAATGCTTGCTCAGCTTAATCCCTTGGCCTTGGTACGATGAGTTGGTGGCGCCGTAGAGCTGGTGCGGTATCGCCGTCAGACGCTCATAAGCCAAGCGGCCAACCACTTGGCCATGTTCGATCACAAACGGGACTTCATAGGAACGGACCTCCAGGACGGCTCGCGATCCTTCGCCCCCGGCCTCCGGGTGCCCGAAACCGGGGTCGAAAAATCCGGCATAGTGGACGCGAAATTCCCCGACCAGTGTGTCATAAGCGATCATTTCGGCCGCGTGGGTTGGCGGTACCTTCACGGCTTCCCGCGAGGCCAGGATATAAAAGTCTTGCGGATCCAACACGAGTCCGCCGCGGCGGGGCGCATAGACCGGCTCCCAATAATCAAGAACTTCATAGTGTTGAATCTTATCGATATCGATTAATCCGGCGTGATTCTTGGCTCTGTATCCGATGAGCCCGCCCGACTTGTCTCCCAGCACATCCACCGAGACTGGAACCCCGTTGCGGATATCGTCTTCGCTCAGGGGCGAGCTAACCACCTGGAATTCTTTCTGCAAATCCCACATGTCCTTGTCGGAACTGGGCGGATTGCCGCAACGTATTCGTATTTGGCTTAATCTCGAACCCTTGCGCACCAGCACGCTGAAGGTGCGTGGCGACACCTCGGCGTAGAGCATGCCTTTATACTGCTCGCGGACTTGGTCGAATTCCGTGCCGTAATCGGTGATGAGTCGCGTAAATATGTCCAGCCGCCCGGTGGAGCTCTTTGGATTGCCCATCGCCGACATTCGATGCTTTAGGTCTAAACCCTCCAGCAGCGGGATGATGTAGACGCAACCGCGCTCCAGCACCCCCCCTTTGGTGATGTCCATCTCGTGCATCGCGAATTCTTCGAGCTTTTGTTTAACTGTCGCATTTTTCCCCGGTAAGAAGCTCGCGCGAACGCGATAGGCGACAGGCCCCAGCCGGAGATCCAGGCTCGCCGGCTGGTATTGATTTTCCAGGATCGGCTCCAGAGCGAGAATTTCTTTGGTAACGTTAACTTGATGCTTGAGAGACTGCGACGGCAATATTCCCGTTGAATGTCCGGCATCGGCGCCGGCTTCGGATTCATCCATGGATGCTTGTTTGGGTTGGGTTTTGTCTGTTTGTGCCGTCTGACGCGATAATTCGCCTGGGGCGTTCTTTGATGTCAAGCTCATACGAAGAATGGGGCCTTCTCAAGTGTATTTTTATGTGTGTTCGAGCGCTCGATTATCGCGTGAATCATGCGCTAACTGGCTTGTTTGAGTCAAGCTGTGGCCGCGCACACGGCTCCTACTGTTAACCCATCCCTTTCTATCCGGCCATCTGCTGTTTAGCGATTTCGACATCTTTCTCATTGAGCGCAAAAGGAAATGACAGAATATCGGAGGGCGTGGAATCGCCATACGGGCGATTGCACGCCGAGACATCATTTTCCTTGCCGGGGCAGCCGGAAGTTTGAAAGGGCTTGCCGCTTTGAATCAGCGCGTTCAGTTCGCTTTCGGGCAAACCGAAGTCTGCCAGCCGGCCCTGCGCGTCAAATGCCATGTGTTCGATGCGACCGCCCGCGTAGTCGATGATGAAGCGTGCAAGTTGCACCCGGCGCCATTGGCCGCGATCCACCGCCGGCCAATCCTCCATCAAGGAGCCATGCTCGGGGAAGAAGGCAAATAGATGGTTGTGGCCGCCCAGATCTTTGATGCGCTGGCAGATTTCGAGCAGCTCACGCTCGGTCTCGCCCATGCCGCAAATCAAATGCGCGCCGAAGCGCTCCGGCCCGAACACCTCCGCCGCCCATTCGATGGCTTGCCAATATTTTTCCCAGCGATGCGGGCTATCCACGGTCTTGCCACGGGTGCGCTCGAAGATTGCGGGCGTGACCGCATCCAGCGCCACGGTAAAAATCTCCGCCCCCAATCGCTTCAACTCGATCAGATCAGCCTTTTCCATGGTGGTGGGATTGGACAGGATGGAAACCGGAATATGCGGCAACACCGCCACCCATTTTTTTAACAGCGCGAAGGTATCGGCATCCGAGTTGGGGTGGGTAATCATGGAAATGCACATGCGCTGGAATTGGCCCTTGCCGGCGCCGGTGCGCACGCGCTCGATCACTTCGTCGTAGCGCGCGGTGGGCCAATCGACGCGGATGAAATTGCGGTCGGCGTAATCGCGCGACTCCTCGCGATGCCGCGCCAAGCCGCAATACGCGCAATTGGCGCGGCAGCCTTCGGAGTAGGTCACCAGCAGGTTCAAGCAATGGGTGCAGGCGGTGCGATACATCCGGCCGGGAATCAAGCCGAGCGAAATCGCCGCTGCGGTGCTCATCTGCACATACTCGGGCGAACGCATCGCCGGTGTTTTGACGTGATAATCGGGGCGGTAGAAATTGATCGGCTGCGCGTTATCTAATACTTCGCTCATTTTTCTTCTCCTGCTGCAAAAAACCTTTCACCACGGAGTACGCGGAGGACACGGAGTTTAAAAACCAGAACTTGCTTTCCTCCGTGTCCTCCGCGTACTCCGTGGTGAAGATTTATCATTCAAAATATTCCGGAAACGCAATCCACCCCTTGCGATGCATCGCATCCTCGCGCGCGGCGGCGGTATGCCAGTGCTGATTGAGCCACTGCCTGCGCTCCACGGCGCGCGTGATGCTCGCTTCGAATTGGTCTCTTATGTCAGCTTCGAATTCATTCAATGCATCAACCTCGTTGGCCAGCAGGCAACGCGCCGCCGCTTGGCCCGCACGCTCGCCCGACACGATCGCCGCGGCAATACCCGCGCCGGTAATCGGATGCGTCAGCCCCGCCGCATCGCCCACAAACAAAACATTCTCCAACACTAAACGCTCCCTTAATCCCCCCACGGGTATCAAGCCGCCGGTGAACGACAGGATGGTCGCCCCTACCACCCCTTGTTCAACTAAACGGGCATGCAAAGCATCAAGTGCTTGCTTCAGATCGTGCGTGTAGTGCTTATCCGCCCCCACCCCCAGATTTGCGCAATCTCCTTTGGGGAACAGCCAGGCATAGCCGCCCGGATACTCGTCGGAGAGCCAAATATCCGTATCGGCATAGGATTGCAGCAAAGGCACGGTGTATTGCCGGGTAAACACCGTTTCCAAGGGCGCCAACCCTAACTGGGATGCAACGGTGGAGTAAGGGCCATCGGCGGCGATCAGCAAGCGGTACGCCACTTCACGCTCACCCTCAGGCGTCTGGATAGCCGCTATCGAATGCTGCGCATCGAGCCGCAGCAGGCGGCTGGCCAAGCTCAATACCGCGCCGTGCGCTTCGGCCTCGCGCGCCAGCGCTTGATCGAACGCCGCGCGGTCGATCATCAAGCCGGGGAAAACCGCCGATTCGGTTACGCCCGAAGGCAGATAATTTTTCATGCCTTTGATGCGCTGCACCAGGACGCCCTCGGCTTGGGCGTATTTACCCAAAGGCAGCGGAATAAACTCGGCGCATTGCACCGGCACGCCCACCTGCGTCTTACGCTCCACTACCAACACCGACAAGCCGGCACGCGCCGCCTCCACTGCCGCCGCGCCGCCCGCCGGGCCCAGGCCGATCACCAGGACATCGACGCGCTTCTGTTGGCTCACGGCACGCCGACTTGCTGTTCGAATTGACTCAGCGCCGACTGGATCACCGCGACAAAATCCGCCGGCTGCAAACCCAGCAGATCCACTTCACGTTCGGCAAAGA
>MEQN01000073.1:0-15231 GCA_001770235.1 Betaproteobacteria bacterium RBG_16_58_11 | reverse complement strand
GCAAGGCCGCCTCTAAATCCACGATCACCCGCTTCGGACTCACGAAAAAATCGCCGGAGAACCAGACTTGCTTGATGCGCTGACGCGCACGATCGTACGCCACGCTCACGTGCACCAGCCCGCCGGGAAATTTTTGCATCGCCTCCACGATCGGCACATCCGCTTGCGGGCGATGCAGCATATGCACCCAGTCTTCGGTATCGATTTCCGCCAAGGCGCTGTCGAAACGCGCCCGCTCAGTAGGCGATAGATTCCCCGTTTCGAAGGCCACGCCAAATGCGTCGGCGAAAGCCAGAGTCAATGCCGCCTTCACGGCTTGCATCTCAGGCGCCTGGCCCAGCAAATCGGCCAAATTCGCCACCCGCTCGCGCGCCGAGGCGATCGCTTTGTCCGAGAGCTTCTCGGCCGGAATGCGCAGCACGCGCAACATTTTTTCCACATCGAATTGGATCAGCAGCGTGCCCTGGAACATCAGCGCATCGCCATCGAAGGCGCCGCCGGTGCCGGAAATTTTGCGGCCATCGACTTCGATGTCATTGCGCGGACGGAATTGGGCATCGACGCCCAGGGCCTGGATGCCGCGCGCCGCCGCTTCGCACATGCGGCGCGTGATCGCTTGCATATCTGCCGTGCCGAGATCGCGCTTGTGCAAATACAATTCCCAGCCCAACTGCGTCTCATCGAAATAAATCGCCCCGCCGCCGGTGATGCGGCGCTGAATATCGATGCCCTGCGCGCGGCAGTAATCCAAATTCAGTTCTTGCTCGGCGCTCTGATGAAAGCCCAATAAGGCGGATGGCTGGAAACGCAGAAAGCGCAGCGTGTTCGGTATCTCGTCCGCTTGCCGCGCTTCGAGCAAGGCGCGGTTCAGCGCGATATTCTCCGCCGCGCGGCGCAGGCCGGTATCGATGACGCGCCAAACGGGCTTCATTTCATCTGTTCCTCGGCACGGATTATTTTGATATCCATTTTCCTGCGCCGCGCACGCTCAAACTCGATCACTTTCCGAACATCCACCTGCAAGCCCGCATTCTCGGTATCGATCGCCATCACCTCATCCCCCACGGCGATGGAGCAGCAAGCCGGCGTCACGCGCACTTCGCGCCCCAGTCGTGCCGCCAGCTCGACCATGCCATCGGCGGGATGCGCGATGCCGTTCAGCCCGGCCATTACGGCGTAAGCATCGATCTGGCTTTTCACGCGGCCGGCCGGGCGCGCGCAGCCCAACAGCAAAGGGGTATCACGCAGCGCGGCGCGCGCATCCATGAAGAAGCGCCCCACCTCATGCGCGCCGGGCGTGGCAAACGGCCGGTCTTCTTGGGCGTAGTGCGGCATCACCACCACCAGCACCAGCGCATCGGGCCGATGGCGCTTGACGATATCGAGCGCGTGCCACTCGCCGAGGAAGTGGCCGTAATGCAAGCCGAGCACAATGTGCGGCACCACCTTCATTTCGGTCGCCACCAGATATTCGAGCGAGCGCTCGAAATCGTCCACGCTGCGGCGCAAGTGATAGACCTGGGTGAGGGTGTCTTGCGCGCCGATCACATCCATCATCGCCACGTCGATACCGGCGTCTTCCATGCGGCGTGCGATGTCGAGATCGACCAAGGCGGTATGCAGGGCTATCTTGAATGCGGGGAAGGTATCTTTGATGCGGCGAATCGTCGAATAATACGGCGCGTATTCCACTTCGTTGCGGTGATTCGAGCCGCCGGTGAGCAGCATGCCTTGCGCGCCGAGATCGACCTGCGCACTCACCACGCGCCACAAGTCTTGCGGCGTGCGCGCCGGAATCATCGGTTCCAGGATTTTTGCCTTGCAGTGGTCACAGGCCAGCTTGCATTCGCCGCCGGTAATCGACACCGCGGGCCACGACTGCTTGCCACACCCTTTAATTTCGGAGGAAGCGTAAGCCTTAAAAGTGGGGGTATAAAAATTGATGCGCGATGTTTTAGCAATTTCCGCACGTCGCGCCATCTGTGCGATCAAGGCGGCATCGAGCGCAACGTCTTCCAACGGATCGATCTGCCGCACCACCTCCAGCCAATCACTCATCCCCCACCCCCTGATGCCTGAATCCCGACGCCCGACGCCTGATTCTCAACACCCCCCAAAACCATCCGCATTCATTTTGGCTTCGAATACCGGCCCGATCTCAGCACCGCTGATCAAACTTTTGCTTTCTTCCGCCCAATGGGCCGGCTTGATTTTCGCCATCCAGCCCGCGCCGTAGGGGTCTTCATTTACCAGGCCGGGCTTGGCGCTCACCGCTTCATTGATCTCGATCAATTCGCCACCGACCGGCGCCTTGACCGGGCCCACCCATTTACCTGATTCCACGGTGCAGACCGTTTTACCTTGCTCGATTGGCTTGCCGATTTTCTTGGGCGTGGCGGCGACCAATTGCCCGGCCAAGGCGCAGGCATAAGACGTCATGCCGAGGGTGACCACCCCATCCGCCTCGATACGCGCCCAGACGTTGTCATCGACGTGATAATACAAATCGTCCGGCAAATTGCAGCCGCGTACGTTTGCCATCTTGTTATCCCCGCTCGCGATTAATCTGATTCATTTTACACCCATCGCTTGCCGCAATTGACTGCGCCACTACGCCTGGCATGGGTTCTCGGCCCTTAAAAGACCAACGGCCAAGCGGGTTACCCTCGCTTGGCCGTTGAGAAAACTGCTGTTACCAGTATTAAATGTACAAGCAAATATCGCTATCGCCGGCGAATTCGAGGAAGGAAGCGGCGCCGACAAAATCAATATTGTCGATGAATTGGCTATGATCAAACCCGAATAGTTCCACCGTCATCTGGCAGGCGACGAATTTCACTTCTGCCTCGATGCAAAGTTCGCGCAAATCCGCAATCGTGGCCACCCCGCAGTTTTTGATGGTCATCTTCATCAAGGTCGTGGCCAACGATTCATAGCCTGGGATGTTTGCTTGAACGATGTTCGGTATGTTCCAGTTAATGTCTTTGAACCACTTGGGCCCAAATGGCATTTTCATTGGCATGCCGGGATTACCCAGCGGACTCACTTTGAGGCCGCTCACATCCTTGCGCAGCAATTGCAACCCGTAAAACGTACAAAATACCTGAACTTCATAATCCAACGCTGCGGCGGTTGATGCCAGAATCAGCGGTGGGTAGGCCCAATCGAGCGTGCCCTTGGTCGCAATGATCGCGAGTTTTTTCGACATTCCGTTCTCCTCCAATTAGTGGGTTAATTTCTTTGACTGCGCACTTCCGCCCCACTTGCTTCTGTCCAACTAGCTATTGTTTTTTTATTTTTTATTTCTTTTTCATGAAGAATGTGAATTCGCCACTCGCTTCGGCCGACGAAACCAACTCGTTGCCGGTTTGCTTGGCAAACGCTTGCATGTCTTTCACCGAGCCGGGATCGGTCGCGATGACTTTTAGCACTTGGCCGCTGGTCAATTCGGCCAAGCCTTTCTTGGTGCGCAGAATCGGCAGCGGGCAATTCAGGCCACGAGCATCCAGTTCTTTATCAAAATTCATTTCCATCTCCTAAATTAAAGTAAGTCCAACGGTAAAAAAAAGAGCATTTTGATCCACTTGCCACATGCATGCAACTCAATGGTCATGGTAATGGCCACTCCTGATGATAAAACTCGCCATGACCATTTCCCCTCTCTCCTTGCTCTCTCCCGCAAGCGGGCGAGAGGGACTTAGTCTCGCTACGCGAGTTTCACCCTATGCCGCCGCCAGCGCCAGCCCGGCTTGCGCCCAAGCCATGACGCCGCCGCGCAGGTTATACACATTCTCGAATCCTTTTTGCGCCAAGAAAGCACAAGCCTGGGCGGAACGCGCGCCGCTGCGGCAGATCAACACCACCGGCTTTGCATTCTCCAATTGATCCGCCATCAGGGGCAGCATGTGCAGAGGCAGATGTTTGGCGCCCTGGATCGAGCCTTGTGCGAATTCGACATCGGTGCGCACGTCAATCATCACCACTTCACCGCCCGCCTGCATTTGTTGCAAGCCGAAGGCATCGACTTCTTTAATGGACATTCCGAACATGTTTCTACTCCGTGATGAGTAAATTAGCGAATAATAATATATCGGCAACCGGGCAGGACGCAATCCCTCATTGAAGCTCTTAAACAACCGTGGCTGCCGTGGCAGAGATTCACCACCTGCCTCTATCCCACTGATATTGCTAAATATATAAGCTTAAAATTGAAGCGGGCGGTCTCGCTTTGGGGATAATCCATGCATAATTCTGGCCAAAATTAATCCGCCAAGCGCCAGCCCACCCGTTCCCCCGCGCGCATCGGCACCAGCTTGTCTGGGCCAAAGGCCAATTCGGCCGGCACATCCCACACTTGCTTCGCCAAAGTGATGGTATCGGTATTGCGCGGCAGGCCGTAGAAATCCGCCCCATAAAAACTGGCGAACGCTTCGAGCTTGCCCAAGGCATTCGCCGACTCGAACGCCTCCGCATACAACTCGATCGCCGCGTGCGCGGTGTAAATACCGGCGCAGCCGCAAGCAGATTCTTTTGCCTGCTTGGCATGCGGTGCGCTGTCGGTGCCCAGAAAGAATTTGGGGTTGCCGCTGGTCGCGGCGGCGAGCAAGACCCAGCGATGCTCTTCGCGCTTCAACACCGGCAGGCAATACAGATGCGGGCGCATGCCGCCGGCGAACATGGCGTTGCGGTTATGCAGCAGATGATGCGCGGTAATGGTGGCGGCGACATTTTCCGGCGCGGCTTTGACGAAATCCACCGCCTGCCGCGTGGTGATGTGCTCCAGCACGATTTTGAGTCGCGGAAAACGCGCGGCCAGCGGCTCCAGCACATTGTCGATAAATACTTCCTCACGGTCGAACACATCGACCTTGGGGTTCGTCACTTCACCGTGAATCAAGAGCGGCAAGCCGACTTCCTCCATCGTATGCAGGGCGTCATAGCATTTGGAAATGGCCGTCACGCCGGCATCGGAGTGGGTGGTAGCGCCCGCCGGGTAATATTTCACGCCATGAATCAGCCCGCTCAACTTCGCCGTGCGCAGCTCGTTCGGGGAAGTGTTGTCGGTGAGATAGAGCGTCATCAAGGGTTCGAAGCGCATGCCAGGCGGCGTTGCCGCCACAATGCGCGCCCGATATTCGCGCGCCAGCTCGGTGGTGGTGACGGGCGGCTTGAGGTTCGGCATGATGATGGCGCGAGCGAAACGGCGTGCGGTATCGGGCAGCACCGCCGCCATCAGCGCATGATCGCGCACATGCAGATGCCAGTCGTCGGGACGGGTGAAGGTAATGGTTTGCATAAGCCTAGAAACGACAGTTGGACGCACCCGATGGTGCGTCCAGACAAGTGGCTGGTGCGAAGCGACGACGCTGCCTACCGAGGTAGGCAAGGAGGAGCGACAAAGCCATGTGCTTGGCTGGACGTAGCAGCGGGTGCGTAGTGTACTCACCTATTTGGTGAGCGTGATCGGAGGCGAAAATCGTCATCTCGGCGCGGTTCTCAGGAGGGTGGTAAGCGGTCAACTGCCGTTTCTAGGCTACGGCCTCGAAGTATAGCGGAAGCGCTTTTGGCGTGCCTTGATCGCGCTAACACCTTGACTATTAGCGAAGTGCGCCTATATTAGCAATTGTCGATATTGTTATGCTTAATCTAAAGGGGCGCCATGCCACGATCAATCGTTTTATTTGGGCTGTTGTTAGCCTGTTGCCTACCCGCCTTCGCCGCGCCGGATGGCGCAAAACTCTACTCGCGCAATTGCGCCGGCTGTCATGGTGAAAAGGGCGACGGCGGTATTGGCATTCCCCTTTCCCTGCCCTCGTTCCACGCTCAAGTGGATGACGATTACCTCAAACAAACCGTATTGCGCGGCCGGCCGGGGCGCGTGATGCCCTCGTTCAGCTATCTGAGCGACGCGGAAGTGGACGCGATCGTGCGCCACATGCGCAGTTGGTATAAAGGCAAAGTCCCGGTTTATCCCTTCACCCCGATCAAGGGTGACGCGAAGCGCGGCGAGCAATTGTTCGAGAAACACTGCGCGGGCTGCCATGGCCCCACGGGCGAAGGCGGCCACGGCACCGGCGTCACCTTTTCGCGCCCGCGCGATTTTCCCATCATGCCGCCCGCGCTGCACAATCCGGGCTATTTGTCCTCGGCCAAAGACGCGATGATCAAAGCCACGCTGGTGAATGGCCGCGTCGGCACGCCCATGGCGGCCTTCGGCAAACGCGGGGTGAAGGATAAAGACCTCAACGACATCGTCGCCCATCTACGCAACTTCGAGAAAAAACCGTTGCCGAGCTCGGCTAAATTGATCGAGACCGGCGAGGCCATCATCGTCATGGAATCGCCCTACGACCTGAAAACCACCATCGAGAACGTCAAAAAAGCGGTGAGCTCAAATAACTTCGTATTCATCCGCGAGCAGCCGCTCAACGCCGGTTTAGTCGCGGAAGGCCGCGAAGATCCGAAGCAGCACATCGTTTATTTCTGCAACTTCAGCTTGCTGAATCAAGCGCTGGCGACCGACCCGCGCGTGGGATTGTTCTTGCCCTGCCGCATCACCGTGGTGGAGCAGGGCGGCAAAGTCACCATGATGGCCGCCAACCCCAAACGCCTGTCACGCATTTTCAATAACTCGGAGTTGAACGAGATGTGCGATCAGGTAACCAAAATGTATATCGCGGTGATGGAGGAGGCAGCGCTATGAAACTCGCACACGCATTCGCGCTTACCCTCGCGCTGTGGTTCAACAGCGCAATCGCCGACGAGCTGCTCATGGTCCGCTCCAGCCAGAATTTCGAGGACGCCATGACCACGCTCCAGGCCACGATCGCCGAGCACGGCTACAAGGTCACGCGGGTGCAGCGCGTGGATGTGGGGCTGGAAGCCAAGGGCTACAAGACCGATCGCTATCGCATCGTGTTCTACGGCAAGCCGGGGGAAATCGAGGCGCTGGCGGCAAAATACCCCAAGCTCATTCCCTACCTGCCGCTGGCGGTGGCGATCTTCGCCGAGGAAGGCAACACCATCCTCACCACCGCCCGCCCGGCGCTGCTCAAGCAGTTTTACCCCGAGCCGGAATTGAAACCGATCTTCGATCGCTGGGAAAAAGATTTGGTGGGCATTATGGATGAGGTGCGGGAGGCAAAGTGAGCAATACGATCGATCAACTATTCCCACGCAACTTCAACGCTAAATCATATAACTGATTTTTCTTTTCTCCGGTTATCTGCGCCGCGAGTTTTGCGGCTTGTTTGACCGGCAATTCCGAAAGCAACACTTCCAGCACGCGCTGTATTTCCACTGCGGATTTTTCCTGTTCGGTAGCAGCAGATACGATCAGCACATATTCGCCGCGCTCGCGGTTGGCATCGGCAGCGACCCAGGCCGCCGCTTCGCTCAGCAAGCAGGTGTGGATTTCTTCGAAGGTTTTGGTGAGTTCGCGCGCGAATACGATTTCGCGCTCGCCCCCAAACACCGTCGCCAAGTCGGCGACCGTATCCGCGACACGATGCGGTGCTTCGTAAAACACCAAGGTGTAGGGCAAGGCCAGCAAAGATTGCAAGGCTGTGCGGCGCTCGCCGCCTTTGGCGGGCAAAAATCCATAAAACAGAAAATGCGGCGTGTTGAAACCGGCTGCCGAGAGCGCGGCCACGGCGGCGTTCGCACCGGGGATGGGTATAACGGTCAAGCCCGCCGCGCGTACCGCCGCCACCACGCGCGCGCCGGGGTCGCTCACTGCCGGCGTACCGGCATCGGTCACCAGCGCCACAGGGTGACCGGCGCGCAAGGCATCAATGATTTTCAAAGCCCCCGCTTGTTCGTTATGCTCGCGCACCGATATCAGCTTGGCGGCAATGCCGAAATGCTTGAGCAGATTGCCGGTGACGCGCGTGTCTTCCGCCGCGATGAGATCGACTTGCTTCAGTACTTCCAACGCGCGCAGGGTAATGTCCTGCAGATTTCCAATTGGTGTGGCAACTACATATAATATGTTTTTGCCTGTCTCGGTATTCACCTGATGCAACGTATTACCGCCTTTCTATCCATCATTTTTCTTGCCGGCGTTATTGGCGGGTGCGCCACGACAACGCAACCCGCACCGGTGAGGGACGCTCGTACCACCCAAAAACAAGCTACGCCAGCGGTGATCGTGCCGACGCCCGCGGCATCCCTGCCAGCAGCCGAGACACCTACCGCAAAATCCTTGCCGCAGACTCCGATTGCTACGCCCACCCTAGCAGAGAAACCTGCGCCGAGTAAACCTGGTGCATCGAGTCCGCATATCGGACTGTTATTACCGCTCAGTGCACCCACTTTTCGTCAACCGGCGGAAGCGGTGAAACAAGGTGTGCTGGCTGCCGCCAAAGCACAGCCCGATATGCCGACGGTGCGGGTTTATCCCACCAGCGATCAAGTGACGAACATCCTCGCCGCATATCAACAAGCGGTCGATGGGGGGGCGCGCGTGATTATCGGACCGCTGACCAAAAATGCAGTCACAGCGCTTGCCGAATCGGATATCACCGCAGTACCGACGCTGGCGCTAAGCGTACCGGAGGGCGAGACCGCCAGCCCCAATCTGTATTTATTTGGTCTTTCGCTCGATGCGGAAACGCGTCAAGTGGCCCAACTCGCCGCAAACGAAGGCCGCAACTCGGTGCTGATCGTGGCCTCCAACAACGCGCTGGGCAAACGTTTGCAAGCCACATTCGGCGAAGCATGGCAACGTCTCGGCGGTAAAATCGTTGACCAACTTAATTTCACCCCAAGCACCGACCTCAACGCGCTGCATGACAAAGTGGAGAAGCTGCAGCCGGAATCGATCTTTCTTGCCGTCAATGCACAGGAAGCACGCTTGGTACGACCTTATTTAGCGACGGCGACGCCCATTCCCACCTACACTACGTCGCAAGCTTTCAGTGGCGCGAGCGAAGCGCAGAAGAATGTCGATTTGGCCGGTGTGCGTTTTCTCGATATGCCCTGGATGTTGCAGCCGGATCATCCCGCAGTAATGATCTACCCCCACCCCGAGAAAGCGCTGGGCATTGATGGCGAGCGCCTATACGCGATGGGGATCGATGCCTATCGTCTCGCACAATTGTTTTATCGCGGCGAGATGCCGGCTGGCGGGGTCGTGCTGGATGGGGTGACCGGCCAGATCAGCTTAGCGAGCGGGCGCCAATTCACGCGCGAACTCACCGCTGCCGAGTTTCAAGCGGACGTGGTCGTCGTGCTGGACAATGCCAAGCCGTGACACGGGCGAGGCGGCGGAACGCCACGCACTCGACTTTCTAACCCGGCAAGGATTAAAACTGGTAGTGGCTAACTACCGCTCGCGCTTCGGCGAGATCGATCTGATTCTGCGCGACGGCGATGTGCTGGTCTTTGCGGAAGTGCGCATGCGCAAGAACAATGATTTCGGCGGCGCGCGCGCCAGCATCACCGTCGCCAAGCAGGCCAAACTGATCAAGACCGCGAACCAATACCTGACCCAATTCGCGCGCCCGCCGCAATGCCGTTTCGATGCTGTACTGCTTGGCGCACCAAATAGCGGCGCGATAGAATGGATTAAGAATGCATTTGATGGACATTAGTGTCGCATCTTTCTTCACCTAATTTACGAGAAACCCTTTGGATATCCTCTCCCGCATTCACCAACATTTTACCGACAGCGCACATCTCAAGCTGCAAGCGCTGGAAGTACTCGCCGACCCGATTCGCCTTGCGGCCGAGCGCATGGTGCAATGCTTGATGAGCGAGGGCAAAATCATGGCGTGCGGCAACGGCGGCTCGGCGGCGGATGCGCAGCATTTTGCGGCGGAGATGCTCAACCGCTTCGAGCGCGAACGGCCGGGCCTCGCCGCGATGGCGCTGACCACCGACAGCTCCACGCTGACTTCGATCGCCAACGATTATGCCTTCGAGCAAGTGTTCTCGAAGCAGGTGCGCGCGCTGGGACAGCCGAACGACTTGCTGCTCGCCATTTCCACCAGCGGCAATTCGAAGAATGTGTTGGAAGCGATTCATGCCGCGCATGAGCGTGAACTTTCCGTCATCGCCTTGACCGGCAATGGCGGCGGCCAAATCGCCGAAGCGTTGTACCATAGCGACTTCCATCTGTGCGTGCCCTCCACCGTGACGGCGCGCATACAGGAAGTACACTTGCTTACCCTGCATTGCTTATGCGATGCCATCGATTACTCGCTACTAGGAGCCGAATAATGCGCAAATACGCCACGCCACTTTTACTTGCTCTGCTCATGCCTGCGCTGCAAGGCTGTTTCCCCGTCGTTGCCGGCGGGGTCGGCGCCGGGGTGGTGATGGCCACCGACCGCCGCACGTCGGGTATTTTTATCGAAGACCAAGGCATCGAGATCAAGGCGCAAAACCGCGTCTCGGAAAAGCTCAAGGATCAGGTGCACCTCAATGTCACGAGCTTCAACCTATCGGCGCTCCTGACGGGCGAAGCGCAAAATGAAGCGCTGCGCACGGAGACGGAGAACATCGTGAAAACCGTTCCCAACGTGCGCCAGGTATTCAACGAAATCGCCATCGCCCCGGCGACAAGCTATAGCGCCCGCAGCAACGACAGCTACATCACCACCAAGGTCAAGGCGCGCATGGTGGACGCCAACAAGTTCAACGCCAACCATGTAAAGGTCGTGACTGAGGCAAGCGTGGTGTACCTGCTGGGCTTGGTCACGCGCAAGGAAGCGGAAGACGCCACGGAGATCGCGCGCACCACCTCCGGCGTGGTGAAAGTGGTGAAGCTGTTCGAATATCTGGATTGACCGAGCGACACATGGGCCGCTATCCCGCTCCCCTGTTCGAAGAAAAAATCTGCCCGCGCGAAGCGCTGGCGGCGCGGGTCGCGGCATTAACCCGGCCGCTGGTTTTTACCAACGGTTGCTTCGATATCCTGCATCGCGGCCATGTCACTTATCTGGCCCAAGCCCGCGCCTTGGGCGCGAGCTTGATTGTGGGCGTCAATAGCGACGCCTCGGTGAAACGGCTGGGCAAGGGCGATGAGCGGCCAATCAACAGCCAAGAAGATCGCATGACGGTGCTCGCCGCTTTGGAAGCCGTGTCGCTGGTCACGCTGTTCGACGAGGACACCCCACTCCAACTCATTCTCGACACGCACCCCGATATTTTGGTCAAAGGCGGTGACTGGGACGTCAACAGTATCGTCGGCGCCAAGGAAGTGCTCGACTGGGGCGGGCAAGTCCATTCCATTCCCTTTCTTCATCAGCGTTCCACCACCGAACTCGTCGAACGTATTCGCCGCTAAAGCCCCGGCCATCCCGTTATATGCTCCCCGACGCCTTTTGCAGCCGCCTCTCCCTGCTCTTAGGGCCGGATCGTTTTTTCACCGATCAGGCGACTTGTTACGTTTATGGCTACGATAATAGCCGCAACCATTGCGTGCCCGAAGCAGTCGCGTTTCCGCTCACCACCGAAGAAGTGCAAGCCATCGTGCTGGCCTGCAATGAATTCAAAGTGCCACTCACGCCGCGCGGCCGCGCGACCGGCACCGCTGGCGGCAGCGTGCCGGAGCAGGGCGGATTGGCGCTGTCGCTGGAGCGCATGCGACGCATTATTGTGGTGGATCCGGCGAATCGCGCCATGGTGGTCGAGCCCGGCGTGGTGAATCAGGAAGTGCAGGACGCGGCGCGGCCGCATGGCTTTTTCTGGCCGCCGGATCCGTCCAGCGCGGCGTATTGTTCCGTGGGCGGCAATCTCGCCACCTGCGCCGGTGGCCCGCATGCGGTGAAATATGGCGTGACGCGCGACCATGTGTTGGGCTTGAAAGCCATCACCGGCAAGGGCGACATCATCAAGACCGGCGCCTATACCACCAAGGCGGTGGTCGGCTATGATCTGACAAGGCTCATCATCGGCTCCGAAGGCACGCTTGCCATCATTACCGAGGCGACTTTGAAACTCACTCCGCTGCCGGAAGCGGTGGCGGGCATCACCGCGCATTACCTCGACATCGAAGCGTGCGCGCATGCCATCACGCGCATCATGGCGCAGCCGCATATTCCGAGCGCACTGGAATTTTTGGATTGCGGCGCGCTGAATTTGATCCGCGCGCATTATCCCGACTTGGTCCCGGCCGACACGCAAGCCATGTTGATGATCGAGGTGGATGGCGGTCAGGCAGAAATCGAATCGAGCCAGCGCGCCGTCATGCAAGTGTGCCAAGACCCGGCTTTGATTCAAGTTCAGCCGGTCGCCGACCCGAAGAGTTTATGGGCGGCGCGCAAAGCGCTGTCGCCCCTGTTGCGCGATATCGCGCCGCGTAAAATCAACGAAGATGTTGTGGTGCCAGTGTCGCGCCTGCCGGAATTGCTGACGGGCGTGACTGCGCTGGCTACGCGCTATCAAATTGCCAACGTCAATTTCGGTCACGCCGGCAACGGCAATATTCACGTGAATTTACTGGTGGATCCGGATCGCGGCGACGAACTGCAACGCGCGGAAGCCTGCTTAAGCGAGGTATTCGATTTGGTGATCCGGCTCAATGGCACGCTTTCCGGCGAGCATGGCGTGGGGATGGAAAAGCGGCCATTTGTGGGGCGCGAGATTGACGCCGCTACGATGGCGCTAATGAAAGAAGTTAAACGGGTGTTCGATCCGAATGAAATTCTGAACCCGGGTAAATTATTTCTCTAAGGAGTTTTACACTCAATCTCTTTCAACTCGGTGCCGGCATAGGCCGCTTTAAGCTGGTTCAATTCCGCGCTTAATTTCTCGTCGGCTTGAAGGATGGAAAAGGCATTGCCCGGCGCATCGCGTTTCAATATCTTGGCCGATTTCAAGCCTTTTTCCTTGAGCTGATTGAGGCGAACGATCGCCGCCTCTTCGCTCGGATGGGCGGCGAAGGAAATCGCCCAACGCCACTTGCCGGCATCTTCTACCAACCGGCCATCCTCGATGCCAAGACCGACCAACTCCTCCAATTTTTTCTCCGCTTCTTTTTTGTTTTTTTGCGGCGAAATATAGAGCCAATATTCATCCACCTTGGGCCGCGTCAGTTTGTCGCCGAGCGCGAGCTTGTCCAGCGCTTGCTGCGCCTGCGCGATTTCTTCCGGCTTGAAGCCGCTCCACTCCATGCAGGCCAGTTTCGGCGCGGCGGCGCCTGGCTTGTCCGTTGGCGCCGGGACATCGGCTGGATTCACCAATCGGATGCGACCCGCATTGACCGGCGGGCGCTGCGGCTTTATGTTTGCGAGGCCTTGATCGCGATAAGTGAAATAGCCGAATACGGCGACATTCACCAGCAGCAATATAAAAAACAATAGTCTCACGTAGGCTTCTCTTCCTTGGCCATAATCAACAATCCTTCAAGCACCAAATTATCCACCAGTTGGTAGGGCCTGTTAAGGTAAGAGATGATTAAGTTTGCCGC
This sequence comes from Betaproteobacteria bacterium RBG_16_58_11, assembly GCA_001770235.1. Classification (GTDB taxonomy): domain Bacteria; phylum Pseudomonadota; class Gammaproteobacteria; order Burkholderiales; family Thiobacteraceae; genus RBG-16-58-11. Next base: position 1,817 of record MEQN01000073.1, on the reverse strand, counting down.
TCCGCCGGTGAGGATGCACGCGACGCTGGCAGCCTGTTTAGTCTCGAATGTCGCTGCTGCCCGCTCTATCGTGCCGAGTAAGGCATAGATCACGCCGGTTTGAACGGCATCCGGGGTATTCGTGGGAAACGGTACGACCTGTCCGCCTGGCGGCTGAATCGCATCCGTCCCGTGCGCCAGCGCTTCGCGCATGAGTTGCGGGCCAGGCGCGATGAGGCCGCCCAAGAAGGCGCCATTTTCCGCCAGCATATCCACCGTCAAGGCGGTGCCGATCGATACCACCAAACATGGCGACGAGGTGATCGCACGCGCAGCGATCAGCGCCGCCCAGCGATCGCTGCCCAGTTGCGCCGGATTATCATAGTGGTTGCTGACGCCACACGCATGGGCTTCGGCTTTGGCCCAGTACAAGACGCTGCTTGGTAATGCGCGCATCAACACTTCTTGAAAGGCTGTTCCCGCCACATTCGAAATCACCACGCGAGTCGGAGGCGTATCCAGATAATGCAGCGGGTCGGCGCAAAACGCCGCCAAGCTTGCACGCTGCTGACTCACCCACGCACGGCCATCGTGATAGCCCCATTTGACGAAACTATTGCCGGCGTCGATCGCGAGCAGCATGGCTAATCCACCGCCAGCTTATTAGATCTATATGCAGGCGCGGGCCGCATGCTCATCTCACCGCTCCCAAAGCGTCGCTCACCCGAGGAGGTCTCAAGAATGAGCGCGCCATCTGGCGCCACGCCGCGCACCACGCCGTGAATTTCGGCGCCATCCGGCAGACGCATGATCACCGGCTTCTCATGGTAAGCATGGGCCTGCTCCCACTCTGCGCGCAAGGCTTCAAATCCCTCGGCCTCAAATAGCACCAACATCTCGGCCAAGTGGCGCAATGTACCGCCCAATAAGGTATTGCGCGATGCTGGCGGTTGCATGAGGGTGTGCAAATCGACCACCGCTTGATCGATTTTATTTTTAACTTGTTCCGGCAAACGCAGATTAAGGCCGACACCAATGACTGCTGTAGCAGGCCCCATCGCATCGCCTTGCAATTCGATGAGTACGCCGCCCAACTTGCGGTAACCATGAACCAGATCGTTCGGCCACTTGAGATGAATCCCCGAATGCCCTAACTCATGCAGCGCGCGCACCAGCGCCACCCCCACCGCCAAACTTAAACCGGACAATTGCGAAGCGCCGAGATTAAAGCGCCACAACAATGAGAAGGTGAGTGAACCGCCCAACGCGCCATGCCAAGCGCGGCCACGCCGGCCCCTGCCCTGCGTCTGCAGCTCGGTCACGATACATTGCGCATGCCCACCCTGAGTGGCGCGTTGCATCAGCAAAGAGTTGGTTGATTCCGCCACGTCGAGAATTTGCAGATCAATCTGCTGAGCACTCGGACCAAAATGGGTCGTGATCAGGCTCGAATCCAACCATTCGATCGGATCGGCCAATTGGTAACCACGACCGCGAATTTTGAAGAGACGTACACCCAGCGCATCCAATCCTTGCAGGGCATTCCAGATGCTTGCGCGCGAGACACCGTATTGCGCGGCGAGATCCTCGCCGGAGTGAAATGCACCATCGGACAAAGTGCGAAGAATAGGGAGTGTGCGCGGTAACATGACAAGCCAAGAAGAATACTGGGTAAATCTTAGCATAGCGGATTCAAACCACCACCCAAAAACGCAAAAGCCCTCACGAGGAGGGCTTTTGTTTGAAGAGGGGGGTGCCTGGCGGTGACCTACTTTAGTTCCGGCCTAACGCGCTACGCGCATTAGCCTGCACAGCCAGAAGGCGCTCGCGCGCCGTCT
>MEQN01000072.1:47521-49870 GCA_001770235.1 Betaproteobacteria bacterium RBG_16_58_11 | reverse complement strand
TTTTCTGCATGGCGAAACGCGCACCGCGCGCCACATTCCGAATGACATTCTGCGCGAGTTGAATGGCTTCATTCATATGCTGGAAGATACACCCGAATTTTTGGCGCGCTATATCGGGCGCGAAGCCAAGGCGTATCTCGATTCCATCGTGCCGCCGTTTTTCCGCGCCCTGACGCATTACGCGGCAGATGGTTCCTACTCCTGGCATTGCCCGGGGCATTCGGGCGGCGTCGCATTTTTGAAAAGTCCGATTGGCCAGATGTTCCACCAATTTTTCGGCGAGAATCTGCTCAGAGCCGACGTGTGCAATTCGGTGGAAGAGTTGGGGCAAATCCTCGACCATACCGGTCCGGTAGCCGCCTCGGAGCATAACGCGGCGCGCATTTTTAATGTCGATCACTTATTCTTCGTCACCAACGGCACCTCGGCTTCAAACAAGATGGTGTGGCATGCGACGGTGGCGCCCAACGATATCGTGCTGGTCGACCGCAATTGCCATAAATCGATCCTGCACGCCATCATCATGTGCGGCGCGATACCGGTGTTCCTGACCCCAACGCGCAACCACTACGGCATTATCGGCCCGATTTCGCTCGACGAATTCCGCCCCGAAAATATCCAGAAAAAAATTGCCGCGCATCCCTTCGCCAAGGACATTAAAACCAAACCGCGCATCCTCACCATCACCCAGAGCACCTACGATGGCATCGTGTACAACGTGGACACGATCAAGGATTTGCTCGGCAGCTATATCGATACCCTGCATTTCGACGAGGCTTGGCTGCCGCACGCGACCTTCCATGATTTCTACAAAGGCATGCACGCCATCGGCAAAGATCGGCCGCGTTCCAAAGATGCCTTGGTGTTCTCCACGCAGTCCACGCACAAGATGCTCGCGGGTCTATCGCAGGCCTCGCAAATCCTGGTGCAGGATTCGCAGAACCGCAAGCTCGATTACCATAGTTTCAATGAAGCGTATTTGATGCACACCTCGACTTCGCCGCAGTACGCGATCATCGCCTCGTGCGACGTGGCGGCGGCGATGATGGAGCCGCCCGGCGGCACCGCGCTGGTGGAAGAGTCGATTCTGGAAGCGCTGGATTTTCGCCGCGCCATGCGCAAAGTGGACGCAGAGTTCGGCGAATCCTGGTGGTTCAGAGTGTGGGGGCCGGAGCATCTGGCCGAAGAAGGCATTGGCGAGCGTGACGATTGGGTGTTGCGCGACAACGAGCGCTGGCATGGCTTCGGCAATCTGGCATCGGGTTTCAACATGCTCGATCCGATCAAGGCCACGGTCATCACCCCGGGCCTGGATGTTGAAGGTGAATTCGCCGATTGGGGCATCCCCGCTGCGATCGTCACCAAGTACCTTGCCGAGCATGGCGTGATCGTGGAGAAGACCGGGCTCTATTCTTTCTTCATCATGTTCACCATCGGCATCACCAAAGGCCGCTGGAACACACTGCTCACCGCGCTACAGCAATTCAAGGCGGACTGCGACGAGAACCAGCCGCTGTGGCGCGTGCTGCCCGAGTTCGTGACCAAGTATCCGCGTTACGAGAAAATCGGTTTCAAAGAACTATGCGAACAAATTCATGCGCTCTACAAAGAGAATGATGTGGCGCGCCTGACGACCGAGATGTATCTGTCGGAGATGGCGCCGGCGATGAAACCGGCCGATGCGTTCGCGAAAATGGCGCACCGCGAAATCGAGCGCGTCGAGATTGACGATTTGGAAGGGCGCATCACCAGCGTGCTGTTGACGCCGTACCCGCCGGGTATTCCGCTGTTGATCCCCGGCGAGCGCTTCAATAGCACCATCGTGCGCTACCTCAAATTCGCGCGCGTATTCAACCAGCGCTTCCCCGGTTTCGAGACCGATATCCACGGGCTGGTCACGGAGGAAGGGGACGGCCACAAGCGCTACTTCGTGGATTGTGTGGCCTGATAACCGCTACCGGGTGGGCGCAACACATCTCATTCCAGCTTTAAGTGTCGCATCTAAGCCATTGCAATAATTAAAAAAAGCCTTGCAAAGGGGCTTTTTTTGGTTTTAACTTGGCGATAATAATTCCAGCCGCGCCAAAAAAAGGCCTGCTGGATAAAATAAGCCTTTGTGAACAATAAGTAAGCTAAAGGATGCGAAGCGGATGCCGATAACAAAAAGCATGAAGCAACTCATTACGCCATTTTTTGCTCTATTTTTCGCCATGTCGATTGCGCAGGCAGAGTGCCTGCAAGTGCTTAACGCAGATCGCCTCGACTTCGGCGTCAAAACGGGTTTGCAGGAATACGACTGCAAACCGGTCGATCCCATCGCGGACAAAATCAAACAATTCGACTCTTCCA
>MEQN01000072.1:45348-47481 GCA_001770235.1 Betaproteobacteria bacterium RBG_16_58_11 | reverse complement strand
GGCGCTGATCCTGGATGAAAAAACCGGCGAAATCATCTACGCGAAAAACGCCGAAGCGCGCACCCCGATCGCTTCCATTACCAAGTTGATGACGGCCATGGTGACTTTGGATGCGCGGCTATCCCTGGATGAAAAGATCACGCTCACCCATGACGATATCGATCGCGTCAAAGGCACCCACTCGCGGCTCAAAATTGGCGCCGCGCTGACGCGGCGTGAATTGCTGCATCTTGCGTTGATGTCATCGGAAAATCGTGCGGCCGCCGCACTCGCACGCACCTACCCCGGCGGCGCCGGGGCATTGATTGCGGCGATGAATCACAAGGCATCGCGGCTCGGCATGGCGAGCACCCGATTCGCGGACTCGACCGGCTTGCGCAGCGAGAACCAATCCACGGCGGAAGATCTGGCGCGCATGGTGCGCGCCGCGCACACCTATCCGATCATCGCCGAATTGACCACCGCCCCTTCCTACGACCTGCAAATGCCCATCTACAAGCGGGCGCGGGCCCTGGCGCAAAAGAAACTCGCAAATCGCAGCCGCGCGGCGCGCACCTTGGCGTTCCACAATGTCGCTTTCCGCAATACCAATAAACTGGTGAGCGATAAAGATTGGCAAATCGGCGTGTCCAAAACCGGCTACATTGCCGAAGCGGGTCACTGCCTCGTCATGCAAGCCACCATCGCCAACCAGCAACTTATCATCGTGCTGCTCGATTCCGATGGCAAATACACACGCATCGGTGACGCTGTCCGCATCAAACGCTGGCTGGAAAGCAGCCTCAGACCCACCAAGCGCGTCAGCTAACTTCCTGTCCCGTTCGGCTTGCCCCCTTGTTTCGCATCAGACGATGCGATGGTGTTCGGCAATCAATAGCTGATAAATATAGCTTTGCAGCAGAATCATTTCCGCGCTGCCCAAGCCTTCGAACTCGACCCCATGCACGTAAACCGCACTGCCCTCGCGGGCAGGGGTATGGTGTTCCACGCTTTGAATCCGCGCTTTCAAGTTCAGGTGCGCCTCATAGTCATTGGGGTTGATGCGAAACGCGAAGCTCAATTGCAGGTGTTGCCCCTTTTGCCCGAGCATCTTGTCCGATTCCACATGCGCGCCGCTGATGCTGAGATCGGTGATCTCCACCCCCTGCGGCAATGCTTGCGCATTCGCCGCTTTGGCCCTGGCCGCCAGACGCAGGCTGACGCGCAGCGCTTTACGAATTTCCGCGCATTGGATCGTGCTCGGGAAAGCGAGGTGAAGGTAATGCGCGGGGCTGATGCACACACGGATCACCGGCACGATGAAAGCAAAGGCCTTGGTCCCGGAGAACACCCGCACCGCCATGAGCGCTTCATCCGCGATCGGGAGCGGCAAGCCATCCACGATCGGCGTCTTAACCAGCAAGCTTTGGTTGCGCAGGTACCCGATCAGGCTAGTGAAGTAGCGCGTCTTGTCGGCCGAGTCGATGCGCTCCAACTCGATCCGCTCGCCGATTTGCAGATTCATCTCGTCGAATTCGCAGATGGCAACTTGCAGGCCGGGTTTTTCGGGAAACAAAGGGCGTTGGGGCATCACACATCCTCTCGGGTCGGATAAACCTTCCCGCAATATGGGTAAAGTCTATGTTTCAATTTAAGACCGAGATCGACCGGAAGACAAGCAAAGCCATGCAGAATTGGCGCCCCGAACACGAATCGAACGTGTGACCTACCCCTTAGGAGGGGGTTGCTCTATCCACTGAGCTACCGGGGCGTTGCGCCGGGTATTTTAGCCGAAATCCGCCTCTAAGCTCTCATGTGCACTGGGCGGTGCTTCACGCTTTCTCAAATCACCGTGCCGTCCCCATGGCTTAGGTACGGGCTTGAAGCGCTGACCTCACCCTGGCGCAATCGCTGTGAGCAAAAAGCATGCAAGATAAAGAGTTGCATGAAATGAAAATCGCAACGGCTTGTCGCGATGCGGATTATGGCCAGCCGGGCCGCGCGCGTTCTCGCCATGTGAAATTTCGAGTGAAATTGAGCATTGATATTTTAAGCGGGAGGAATAACAATGAGCGCTCGTCACTTAAAATAAATCGAACTTAAAAAAAACATGACCCAGCTCACACCAACCGAACTCGAACAACTCGCGTCTCA
>MEQN01000072.1:31977-45309 GCA_001770235.1 Betaproteobacteria bacterium RBG_16_58_11 | reverse complement strand
CCGACGAGCAGCATTTTCAAGACCTCGCCGGGCGCGTCCATGATCAAGGCGAAGCGTCGGTGGCCGACATGCTCGCCGACCTGGGCGCCGCCATGATCGATCGGCATATTCATGAAATGCGCGATATCGAGGCGGCCAAGCGGCGCATGAAAGACGGCGCTTACGGCGTGTGGGCCGATTGCGGCGCGGACATCGGCCTGGCGCGATTAAAAGCTTACCCCACCGCCCGGCGCTGCATCGAATGCCAGGGCGCTCACGAAAAACAGTTTGCCCAAGCGGGCCATCCGAGCCTGTAGGCATAGCTACGCAATGATAAACCGGACGAGATAAGCCGCATGGATGAGTTGCTGGCGCTGAAGGGGGTAAAGCTGGGGGTGGTGGTCGCCATCACCCTGGCCCTGCTGTGGATGAGCCATCGCCAGCCCGCCATCGCCCGCCATCGCGGTTGGACCATGATTATCATCGGCTTGGTGATCGTGGGTTTCGGCGATGCGCTGAATATCTACGCCACCACGCCGGCCGGTCAAGCCTTGGCCAGCGCCTATGTGTTGGATCTGGTGCGCTACAGCGCCTGGACCTTGGGGAATGTGCTGCTTGCGGTCGGCTTCTGGCATTGGCTGCCGCTGGTGGTCGCGATCAAGGAGGCGAAAGAGGAATTAAAGCAGGCGAACGAATTGCTCGAATCGCAAGTCGTCCAGCGCACCGCCGAACTGAAATCCGCCAACAACAAGCTGCACCACGATCTGGAAGAGCGCAAGCGGGTCGAGCAAAGCATTCGCCACATGGCGCACCACGACGCGCTCACCGGCCTGCCCAATCGCGCGCTGTTCCGCGACCGCTTGACCCACGCCATGGCGCAAGCCGACCGCTACCACCAGAAGCTGGCGGTGATGTTCCTCGATCTGGATCGCTTCAAAGCCATCAACGACACCCTCGGTCATAACGTCGGCGATCAGTTGCTGAAAATCGCCGCCGAGCGGCTGCGCAGTTGCGTGCGTGATTGCGACACCGTGGCGCGTTTGGGCGGCGACGAATTCACCGTGGTGGTCGAAGACATCATCGAGGATCACGACGCGGCGGCGGTGGCGCAGAAGATTCTCGATACCCTATCGCAGCCATTCAACCTCTATGGACACGAGGTCTTCATCAGCGTGAGCGTGGGCGTCACGCTATATCCCAGCGACGACGAAAACGCCGACAACCTGCTGCGCAACGCCGATTCCGCCATGTATCGCGCCAAGGAATTCGGGCGCAACAATTTCCAGTTCTATGTCGCCGATATGAACGTCAAGGCGCGCGAACGTCTGATGCTGGAAAGCTCGCTGCGGCGCGCCTTGGATCGCGACGAATTCATGTTGTACTACCAGCCGCGGGTGGATTTGTTGTCGGGGCGGGTCATCGGCGCCGAAGCCCTGCTGCGCTGGCGCCATCCGGAAATGGGCTTGGTGCCGCCCTCCGAATTCATACCGATTTTGGATGAAACCGGCATGATCATCCCCGTGGGTGATTGGGCCTTGCGCGAGGCCTGCCGGCAAAACCGCGATTGGCAAGATAGGGGGCTGCCGCCGATCCGCGTGGCGGTCAATCTATCCGTGCGCCAGTTCATTCAAAAGGATTTGGCGGACACCATCATCCGCGCATTGGATGACACCGGCCTTTCCGCCGAGCATTTGGAGTTGGAAATCACCGAGGATTTACTGCTCGAACACAACCAGACCAACATCAACACGCTTTCCAGGCTCAAGAATTTGGGCATCCACATTTCCATCGACGACTTCGGCACCGGCTATTCTTCCTTGTCCTACCTCAAGCGGCTGCCGATTGACACGCTCAAAATCGATCAGTCGTTCGTGCGCGATATCGGCACCGACCCCGACAACAAGGCCATCGCTTCCGCCATCATCGCCATGGCCAGAAGTCTGCATCTGAATGTGTTGGCGGAAGGGGTCGAGACCGATGAGCAACTCGCGTTTTTGCGCGCGCAAGGCTGCAATGAGATTCAAGGCTTCTCCTTCAGCCACCCGCTCCCGGCGCAAGAGTTTGAGCAACTGCTGCGCGATGGGCGGCAGATGCGTCTGCTGCAAGGCCTCTCCGGCTACTACGTCAATACCGTCAACAGCCCTCCGCTGACGCACTAATCCTGTTCTTTCATCAAACACTACACTAGCAGCTTCGGTTTATTTTTAAACTGAGGCAACTCGCTCGCTCGCGGCGCTATTACAAAGCAGGGGCGCGAGGCTATAATCGCGGCTCGCCGCTGGACCCGCCTGTCTTTGCAGAGGGTTAAGCGAGGCATTTTGGAATGAATCAAGGAAAGCAGTGTGTCTGACGCAATGAATTTAGAACTGAATGAAACGCCGGCCGCGGATGCGGCGCAGGCGACCGCCCGCTTGGCGCGCAATGCGGCGAAGCGGCGCACGTTCGCCATCATCTCCCATCCCGATGCCGGTAAAACCACGCTGACGGAAAAGCTCTTGCTGTTCGGCGGCGCGATTACGATGGCGGGCACGGTCAAGGCGCGCAAGAGCGGGCGCTACGCCACCTCGGATTGGCTGGAGGTGGAAAAGCAGCGCGGCATCTCGGTGGCCAGCTCGGTGATGCAGTTCGGCTTCGATGATTGCGTGATCAATCTGCTCGATACGCCGGGCCACAAGGATTTTTCCGAAGACACCTACCGCGTGCTCACCGCAGTGGATGCGGCGGTGATGGTGGTGGATGCGGCCAAGGGTGTGGAAGAGCAGACCATCAAGCTGCTCGAAGTGTGCCGGCTGCGCAATACGCCGATCATCACCTTCATCAATAAAATGGACCGCGAAGTGCGCGATCCGATCGAGTTGCTGGACGAGATTGAATCGGTGCTGCACATTCATTGCGCGCCGGTGACCTGGCCCATCGGCATGGGCAAGCGCTTTGCCGGTGTGTACCACTTGCTGAATGATGAAGTGATGCGCTTCGCGCCGGGTGCGGATATCGCCGAGCAAGAAGTATCAATACTGCGTGGCGCTGAGATCGATAGCCTGAATCAGACACATGAGATCGAGATGGCGCGCATGCGCGAAGAGATGGAATTGGTGCGCGGCGCGGGCGCGGTCTTTTCCTTGGAAGATTTTCTCAAGGGCCGGCAATCGCCGGTGTTCTTCGGCTCCGGCATCAATAACTTTGGCGTGCGCGAAGTGCTGCGCGCGCTGGTGGATTGGGCGCCGCCGCCGCAGCCGCGCGAGGCGGTGCTGGCGAATGGCGAGACAAGGCTGGTCGATCCCAGCGAGCCCGCGTTCACCGGCTTCGTATTCAAGATCCAGGCGAATATGGACCCGCAGCACCGCGACCGCATCGCGTTTCTGCGCGTGTGCTCCGGCCAATACCGCCCGGGGATGAAAGCGCGCCACGGACGCCTCGGGCGCGAGATGAAAATCGCCAACGCCGTGACCTTCATGGCCAATGAACGCTCGCGCATGGAGGAAGCCTACGCCGGCGATATCATCGGCATCCACAATCACGGCCAATTGCAAATCGGCGATGTGTTGAGCGAAGGCGAAGCGCTGATCTTCAAGGGCATTCCCTATTTCGCGCCGGAGCTATTCAGCCGCGCCCATTTACGCGACCCGCTGCGCGCCAAGCAATTGAACAAAGGCCTGATCGAGTTGGGCGAAGAAGGCGCGATCCAAGTCTTTACCCCGCTGGCGGGCAGCATGGTGCTGCTGGGCGCGGTGGGCCAGTTGCAATTTGAAGTAGTGGAGCATCGGCTGAAATCGGAATACGGCGTCGATGCCGTGTTCGAACGCGCCGGCATCCACACCGCGCGCTGGGTGACCTGCGACGATGCCGCGCATCTCAACGAATTCGTGCGCGCCAATCAAATGCGTTTGGCCCGTGACGTCGATGGAAATCTGGTGTATCTGGCGGATACCAACGTGAATCTCAGCTTGACCATGGAGCGCTGGCCCAAAGTGCGCTTTCATAACACGCGCGAACATGGGCAGCGCTTGGAGACTTGAGGCGGCTGCGAGCAGTCAGCTCAAGCGGAAGGGGTTAAGCAAATATTGCCGGCTTCGACGCGGATTTCGCCTTTTTCCTTGGCCTTGCGCATCCAGTCGTCGAACGCCGGTCCGGCGATCGGCCTGAGCAGATGAAAGCCTTGCACGGAATCGCAGTTCAGGCGATCGAGTATGCCCAGCACCTCGGCATTTTCCACCCCTTCCCCGACCACTGAGAGGCCGAGGTTGTGGCCCAATTCGATGGTGGCGCGGACAATGACCGAATTGCTCTTATTGTTTTCCATATCCATCACGAACGACTTATCGATCTTGATTTCCTTCACCGGCATTTTGGAGAGGTAGGCCAGCGATGAATACCCGGTGCCGAAATCATCGATGGATAGGCGCACGCCCATATCGGCAAGACGCGTGAGAATCTGCAGGGCGCGGTCTTTGTCCATCATGATGGTGCTTTCCGTGATTTCCAGAATCAGGCGGTCAGCGGGGACATCGTTTGCAGCGAGCAGCCCGGCCACGGTATCCGGCAATTCCATGTCCATCAGGCCTTGTGCCGAGAGGTTGACCGCCACGCAAAGATTGAGCCCGGCCAGCCGCCAAGCCGCGCATTGTTTCAGGCTCTGCCGCAATACCCAGTGCGTGAGGGGCTTGATCAGGCCGGTGCGCTCGGCCAGCGGAATGAATTCGTCCGGCGGCATGAGCCCATGCCGCTCGTGTTGCCAACGCACCAAGGCTTCCACGCCTTCGACGACGTTGCTTTTGACATTGACCTTGGGCTGAAAATGCAGCACCAGATGGTTGTTCTCGATCGCATGCCGCAACTCGCCCATGAGCGTGAGCCGGTGCGGGCTGTGCTCATCGTGCTTGGATGCATACACCACGAAACCGCTGTGATCTTTCTTCGCGACATACATGGCGACATCCGCGCGTTGCAAGAGGGTGTCGGCATCGGCGCCGTGCTCGGGAAATAATGCCGCTCCGACGCTGGCCTGGATATCGAGCTTGAGCGTATCCAGCATGAACGGGGCTTGCAGCGCTTTGTGGATTTTGCCGACGATGCTGCCGACTTCCTTCACTTCCGAAATGCGGGGAAGCAAAATGGCGAATTCGTCGCCGCCGAGCCGCGCCACGGTGCCCGGCTCTTGAATCACGCCTTGGAGGCGCGTCGCCACTTGCTTTAGCAAGCGGTCGCCGTTGTAGTGGCCGAGGGTATCGTTGATTTCCTTGAAGCGATCCAGATCCATGATCATGACGGCGAGACGGCGCTTCTTTTTCGAGGCGGAAAGAATGGCTTGCTCCAGGCGATCCCGCAGCAGGATGCGGTTGGGCAGTTCGGTCAGCGCATCGTAAGTGGCGCTGCGCATCGCTTGTTGTTCCAGAATCGTGGTCTGGGTGCGCAACTCGCTGGTCTGGTCGATCACCATGGCGCTGGCTTCATAGGCCATGAGCGAGCTGACATACTGGCCCCAGAGCGCGAATATAAACGGCATCGCATCCAGTAACCAGAGGGCGGGGTTTTCCTTCTGTGCCCGGATCACGGCCTCGAAACCGATTTCACTGCCGTTCATAAAGGCCACGCCCAGCGTGGCGAGGCCGATCGCCGCGAATGCGATGATCACGCCGAAAATGGCGTGTTTGCTCGCCTTGGATTTGAGCAAGCTCACATTGCTGGAAAGAGTTTGGGAAGTGCGCGCCATGCGCTTGTCTCCGGGTTGATTTTACTGTTTGCGATGAGTTGGCCTGGCTATCCAGGGTCAATTTTATGTAAGCATAGACAAATCATTCTAAAGGGGTTTGTTTTGTTGCGACTTGATGTAAATCAGCCCTGCCGGTCTTTTCCGCAGGATGTCAGTACAGCCTCGGAGAAGCAGGGCTCAGGCGGATGGCGGATACGGGGTGCGTGGCGCTTAAGATAGTCCGGCAATTGTCGCTAAAACACTGACATGGCAAGTGTTGTCGAGGCCAGGATATCCCGCGCAGCAATGGAAGCAATCCACATAACTGAAACATCCGATACGCCTCAGCGCGAGCTGGGCGGCGATCTTGCTGCCGCTCCGGCAGCCGAGGCGTCGAAGCCATTGCCGGGGAACCCCGAGGCCAAGGCGAGCGAATGGGTTTTTCCCTCCTGTGTGAATAAGCGTTCGGATGGACTGTATGTCGATGCCGTGCGTGCGGCGGCCGATGCGCAGTTCACCCGGTTCGTGGACAGTGTGTTTGCAGAAGGCTTCTACTTTCCCAGCCTGGATTATGCCGTGCTGAGCCGGCTGCTTTACCCAGCGGCGGGCGCGGCTACCGCTAAAGTCGAGTGGCTAAAGTTGTCGAATCAAATCGCTGCTTTTCCCGAACCCCGCCGCGCTTTGTATAAGAGCGTGAATATCTTTGGCGAGGCCGATGGCGCGGAGTATGTGTTTGAACCCGTGTTTACCGAATTGGAAGCAGGCGAGGCGGACACGCCCAGCCAAGCGGCGGCTGCGCCAGCCAAACTGGACTTCGATGAATTCGTCGCGTACTTATGGGGCCAGGGTGTGCGGGCCGGCATTGACGAAAAGACCGTGCGCCGCGTCATCGAGAAGGGCGAGATGGGACGCATCGGGATAGCGCGCAGGATTGAGCCCACGGCCGGGCAGGATGCGAGTATTCAGGAGATCAGCGATGCCTTGCATCGTGACAACGCACCCAAGCAGTTATCAAACGGCCACATCGACCTGGGGCAATTCAAAAATCGCTATCCGCAGATTGCCATGAATGTCGCGCTCCTGAAAAAAACACCGCGCGTGCTCGGCCAGCCAGGCAGAAAAATATCCGGTGAAATCGTCGAGCCTGAGCTGCCCAAGGACTTTGATTTTAGGGCGCTGGCGGGCATCGGCACGCGGGTAGAGCAGCGCCCGGACGGAGAATATATCGTCTCCAGCATGGAGGGATTCCTATCGCTCGACACCGCGTCCAACCAAGTGTCCATAACGGATAAAATCGTCAGCCACGAAGGCGTGAGCATGCGCACCACCGGCAACCTCACCCTCTCCGGCGATGACTACGAAGAACATGGCGAGGTGCAGGAAAAACGCACGGTGGAAGGTAAGAACATGACCTTCTGCGCGGATGTGTACGGCAACCTCATCTCGCGTGGCGGCACGATAACGCTCAAGCAAAATCTCTCCAACGGCCGCGCGAGCAGCCCTCAGGGCAAGATCGTGGTGGAAGGGCGCGCCTCGTCGGCGCTGATTGAAGCGCCCGGCGGCGAAATCACGATTCACGCGGCCGAGGGCTGCACGATCTCGGGAAAACACGTGATCGTGGAAAATGCCGTGCGTTGCCAGATCGTGGCCGAGATATTGGAAATCGGCGTCGCGGAAGGCTGCGCCATCGCCGCCAAAGCAGTGAAAATCGGCCAATCCGGCGCGCGCAAAAATGCCGAAGCGGTGGTTTCGGCATTCATTCCTGATTTGTCCGAATTTGAAGAACAGCGCACGGTACTCAAAAAACAAATCGCCGACAGCCAAGCGGGCCAGCAGAAATCGCGGCGCGAAATCGAGGCGCTGCAGGCGCAACCTGAGTTTGCGCATTTCTTGACGCTCCAGACCAAAATCGCGCGTGGCGAAGTCAAGCTCAGCCCGGCGCAACAAGACGGCTTCAAGAAAGTGGCCGTGCGTTTTGCGCCACAGTTACAGCAACTGCGCCATCTGACTGAACAGGCCAAACCGGCGCAAGCGATCATTGGCCATGCGGAGCAGCAGTTGCAGGAAATGGATATACAACAAGCGGCATGGGCGCAAGACATTCGCTGCAACATCGACGCCATCACCGGGGAAACCGTGGTGCGCACCATGCGCGTCAAATTCGGCGGGGATTTATTCGCCGGCGCATCGCCGCAGGAATTGCTGGTGAAATTGCGCAACCTGGGCGAGCCGCATGAGCGTCTTTTTTCCGGCGGGGCAGGTGAGTTTAGTTGGGCGTATTCGGAGAAGAAGACGGGCGACAGCTAGTGTAGTGTTTCGCTCTGAAAGCACCGTTTAGAGTGAAACACTACAAGGCTCAGCGAAGCTAAATCGTCATCCAGACCAACCCCGCTTCCTTTTCCACTTCCACCTGGGCGCCCGCGGTGCGGTAGGTCAGATAGCACGCGATTCTTGGCGCCGACAAAACGCGCGGAACGAACAGCGCGTAGATATCGCCGTCGCACCGCGCGGATTGTGTAATCAACCCAGGGTGCCCTTCGCGATGTAAGCGGCCACCAATGCTCTGCGTGAAGTTGTAATCACTACTATCTTTCAGCAGTGGGTATTCATCAATTCGCGTTCGCAAATCAATCAGTGCCGCATCGCATTTAACCCAATACACCCTGCGCTCACCCATAATCCCATCTTGAGTAAAACCGGCATCTTCCAGAAACTTCCGGCGCCAGTGATACACAGTTTCGAATATCGTTGTCTCGATTGAGTCGGCGCCGTACCACACACCGAATCGGCCATCCGAGTACCGGCTTGCAGACCACTCAATGAACGGGAACTCGACTGCATCGATCCATTCCGCTTCCTCGAACGGACGATCGACTACGGGCAGGTTTGACAAATACGTCGGCGGCTTGGTCTCCATCTCAAGGTGCATGGCAGTGGCCTGTTCGTTTGGATCAGGCGATAGGTCATCGAACAGATTTTCACTGACTCGCAGGCTCACGATATTCCGAGCGTGCTCCTGGTGCACATCGGACAGCGCCAACCCGGAAAAGAAACCGTCCATTACTGGCCTCGCATGCGATCCAGATAGCTGCGCACCATCAACAGTCCGGCGAAACCGATCTCGGAAACCATCTCCGCCGGCGTACGGCCGCCGAATGCCTTGTTCCGCGTAGACATCCAGGCATAGGCAAGATCACGATTGTGCGGAAAGAGCAGCCGCAGATTTTTGTGGATCGCCAGCAAATTACCGACCCGCTCCAGTAGATCGCGGCTTTGCGCCAACGGCTCGCCTTTGCGATAGCGAGTGAGCGCGGAGCGGCTTGCGGCCCCCAAGCCGAGAAGCGCCAGTTGCTCTTCGGTGGAGAGCTTCCAGTGCTCGAACAACTGAACCACCATCTTGGCCAGAGCGCCTCGATCCGGCTCCGCAGAATGCATCTCTCGATTTTGCTGTGCCATAGCGCGCCTCTTTCTGTCTTGTGTGTTCTAATAATAACATAATAAGTGCAAATAGGAACGAGAAAGCATGGCCTATGCATCGGTAACAAAATTACCAAGCGATGTAGACAATGCGACGGCTTGGCTTCCCATCGATGCCAAGTTTCCACTGGAGGATTACCAAAAGCTGGTCAGCGCGCAGGAGCACGCAGATCTTCCGCTAGGCAGGGGTCACGCTAGTACAGGCAGAGCAGGCAGCACGCACAGGCAGTTCAATGTGACCCCTTCATGAGTGTGCCCCTTCATTGCTGTCGCGCGTCCCGTGTAGCCCCCCCTGTTTTTTTATCGTGCGTGATATATTGCAAACATTGGCAGGCGGCGCACCTGTATTTCTCACGTACGGTATATTTTTCTTGCCGTCAGCGGATCAAGGTGCTATTTTTTACCGTACGGTATCTTTTTTGAGGGCACAGCATGGCGCAGGATGACATCGCTTACGGAACGATCCAGACCGCCGAGGAACTCGGCCGCTTGGCGCGCGCCCATCGCAAACAGCGGCGCCTTACGCTGGAGACTGTCTCCGGGCTCGGCAACCTGAGCACGCGCTTTCTGTCGGAGTTCGAGCGGGGCAAGGAGACGGCCGAGATCGGTAAGGTACTGAAGGCGCTGCGCACCTTGGGACTGGAGGTCATCATCCAGCCGCGTGGGACGGCGACGCCGGCTCGCCGTACCGGCAAGACGGGGGAGGCGTCCTCATGAGCGACACCGACACCCTCAACCTTTGGCACGAGCAGCGCCGGGTCGGTCAGCTTTGGCGCAATTCGGCCGGGGCCATCGGGTTTCGCTACGATCCTGAGTGGATCGCTGGCGGCTGCCTCGCCGTATCCCGTTCCCTGCCGCTGGCGGCCCGCGAATTCGTCCCGGAAGAAGGCACCGCCCAGCGCTGGTTCGCCAATCTGTTGCCCGAGGGGGCCGTGCGCGAGCACATCGTCCGCGACCTCAAACTGCCGAATACCGATTTCGACCTGCTGCGTGCCATCGGCGGCGAATGCGCCGGCGCGCTGTCGACTCTGTCTTTGGATCAGCAGCCGTCGGGCCAGCGGCACTACCGTGCGCTGATGGAAAAGGACCTGGCCGACCTGGTGGCGCGACGCGGGCAGATCTATGCGGCCTGGCCGACGGACGAGCGCCCGCGGCTGTCGCTCGCCGGCGCCCAGGACAAATGCCCGGTACTGGTACGCGATGATCACTATTTTCTGCCGCAGCTTGAGGCGCCCTCCAGCCACATCCTGAAGTTCGAGCTCGCCGACTACCGTCATCTGCCCGCCTACGAGACCTTCACCACACAACTGGCCGCGGCCATCGGCTTGCCGGTCGTGGACATCGCCTTGCGCACCGTCGGGCGGACCCGCTATGCACAGATCGCACGCTATGACCGCGTATGGGATGAACGCGGCGAGGTGCAGCGGCTGCATCAGGAGGATTTCTGTCAGGCCCTGGGGTACGGGCACGAGAAGAAATACCAGGAACACGGCGGGCCGTCCTTCGCGCAGTGCTACCGTCTGGTGCAGGAGGCCTCCAGCGAGCCGGCCATCGACGTGCAACACCTGCTGCGCTGGCAGATATTCAACGTGCTGGCGGGCAACTCGGATGGCCATGCCAAGAATCTCTCCCTGTTGCATTTGCCCGATGACGCGACGCGTCTGGCACCGTTCTATGACCTGGTGTGCACGCGCGCCATCGAACGCATCGACTACCATCTCGCCTTCGATGTCGGCGGAGAGCGCAATCCCAGTGTGATCACTTCAGCCCACTGGGAGGCGCTTGCCAAGGCGTGCGACGTGCGGCCGCAATTCCTGGGTAATCTGGTACGTGAAACCGCGGCCGCTTTGCAGGAAAGGCTCGGGCCGGTACGGGAAGCATTCGAGGCACGATACGGCGCCTATCCGGCGCTGCAACGCATCGAAAAGGTGGTCACCACACAGTGCCGGCGTAGCGAGAAACGGTAGCGGGGTCACGGCGATCAGAAGACGCGACAAACGCAGGCCAATCTCACCGAGATCGCCAAGCAGGAAAAACTCGACCGTAGCTACGTCAGCCGAATGGTCAACCTGACCACGCTGGCCCCCGACATCGTCACTGCAATTCTCGACGAGACGCTGCCGGAAAACGTTTCCCTGTTCGATCTTGCTGTCGATACTCCGCTGTCGTGGGAGGAGCAGCGGCGACGCGTTGAGCAGGCCGCCTCCAGGCCCCGACGTGCGGGCAAACAGCCCCCGGCTGCGCAGACTTGTCAGTGAGTTTTCCGCCGATACCCCCAGCCATGACTATTCTCCCGGTTCGATTTCACTCGATACCCCCGATGACACCCCCATGGAGTCAGGATGCCATTGGATTTTGCAAGACAGCGGTGGACGGTAACTATACGGAAATACAAAAGAAAAACGCCGTCACTTGGACGGCGTTGGACCCCGTTGGGGGTATTTATGGTGGAGGCGGGGGGGATCGAACCCCCGTCCGCAAGTCCTCTACAGACAGATCTACATACTTAGTCCGGTCTTTTGGTTTTAACCCGAACTACGCCGGCCGAACAGGCTGAGTTCAAGCGAGTCGCCTTGGATTTAGCGAACGTGCAAAGCGACCCTGCACGACACGATCCCATGTATATGACTCTGCGTCTGATTGCTCAGATCCACCCCATGGGAGAAGTGGTGCAGAGTCTAACCGGTATTAAGCGGCTAGAGCGTAGTTGTCGTCGTTGGCAACTATAAATTTCCAGATGTATTTACGAGGTAACTGGTCCTCGGTATGCACTGCACTGCTTCGCAACCCACGTCGAAGCCAGGTCGCCCCCATTGCTGAGATTTACTACACAAGACACACGACTGTCTTGTTTAACATTGTACGGCAATCAGATTGGGCTGTTTCGAGAAAGTTCAAGTGGTGTGCTACTCGCCGGATCGCTTGGCGCGGCCGCGGCGGGATGGCGAGGCGAGCTTTGAGGCTTGGTTTTGCTTGTGCCGCGCCACAATCACCTCCCCCAGCCGATCGAACACCTCGCGCCGTGAGGTAGAGGGGCGCGCCACCAGCGCGATGCCGCGGCGTGGCGCCGGCGCGGCAAATGGCCGCGCGATGAGCGGGCTGTGGCGCAGCAAGCCGGCTTGTAGCGTCATTTCCGGCAAGAGGCCGACGCCCATGCCTTCTTCGATCATTTGCACCAGGGTATAGAGGCTGGTGGCTTCAAAACCGCGCGTCGGTTTGGGCGTGAGTCCACAACCGGTGAGAGTGTGCCCGCGCAGGCAATGTCCTTCTTCCAGTAGTAGCAGACGCTCCGCATCGAGGGTGGTGATATCCAGCCGACGCGGTGTCTTTTCGCCCGGCGGCGTGACCAGCCACAATTCTTCCGAGAACAATTCGCGCACCAGCATCTTTCCTGTTTCAAAAGGGAGGGCGATCAGCGCCAAATCGAGTTGGCCGCTATCTAGTCGTGCCAATAGATTCGAGGTGATATCTTCGCGCAGGGCGAATTGCAGCGCGGGGTATTGCGCCCGCATGTCGGGCAGGATTTGCGGCAGCAGAAAAGGCGCAATGGTGGGGATGACGCCCAAGCGCACGATGCCCGCCAGCGGCGAGGCGGCGTCTCGAGTGGATTCCACCAGATCCGTTGCTGCTGCGATCAAGGTGCGCGCCCGCTCTGTTACCGCCAACCCGAGCGGCGTCATGAAAACGCGGTGCCGCTCGCGTTCCACCAGGCGCGCGTTCAGGATCGATTCCAGCTCCATGATGCCGGCGGAGAGCGTCGATTGCGTGACGAAGCAATCCTGCGCCGCCTGGGTGAAATTCAGGCGGTCGGCCAGGGCGATCAGGTAGCTCAGTTGGCGGAGGGAGGGCAGGGCGGCCATATGCTTATCTTAATCGAATATATCGATCAATATAACAAATTTAATTCATTGGATCGTTTGCTTGGGTTTGCCCAGAATGCGGGTTGTCCACATGAGGGACGTAACCCAAACAGGAGATCGACATGAAACAAGCTTCTATCACCATCCAGAATTTGGAAGCCGCCTTTGCCGGCGAATCCATGGCCCATATCAAATACCTGCACTTCGCCAAGGTTTGCCGCGCGGCGGGCGACGAGGAATCGGCGCGCATTTTCGAAGAAACCGCGGCGCAGGAAGTGCAGCACGCGCTCGGCCACGCCGACTTGCTCTTCCCCCGCGCCGGCATGA
>MEQN01000072.1:30113-31952 GCA_001770235.1 Betaproteobacteria bacterium RBG_16_58_11 | reverse complement strand
GATCGCCGGCGAGACGCATGAATACACGGAGATGTACCCGAAGTTCCGGCACGAGGCCGAAGTGGAAGGTCATCAAGCGGCGGTGGCGGAATTCGATGAGCAAATCGCCGAGTCGCAAGAGCATGCCGAGCAGTTCCGCGCCATCCTCGCCAAGGCCGAAAAGCGTTTCGCGGCGTTGGCCAAGGTGGAAGAGCGCCATGCCAATCACTACCGTGCGCGCGCCGCGCAAGTAGTAGCCTAGTTTTTTAATGAATATTGAAAAGGAAAACATCATGAGTACAGGAAAATGGGAATGTGTGGTGTGCGGTTTTATCTACGACGAAGCGGTGGGCTTGCCGGAAGAAGGGATTGCGCCCGGCACGCGCTGGGAAGATATTCCGGTGGACTGGGCCTGCCCCGATTGCGGCGTAGCCAAAGCCGATTTCGAAATGATTCAGATCGCCGCGTAACAAGAAACTCGCGCAGCGAGCCTACGTCCCTCTCTCCCGCTTGCGGGAGAGAGCTAGGAGAGAGGGCAACGGTCAGGGCAAATTTTATTCATGGGAGTGGCTATTGCCATGACCGTTAAACTAAAAGGAAATGAGCATGGAACCCATCGTCATCATCGGCTCGGGCATGGCCGGCTACGGCTTGCTGCGGGAGTTGCGCAAGCTGGATCGCGAGACGCCGGTCACGGTCATCACCGCCGATGAGGGCGCGGCCTATGCCAAGCCGAGTCTTTCAAATGCGCTGGCGGCGGGCAAGGCGCCCGAACAATTGGCGAATCATACCGCTGCGCAAATCGGTGCGAGTTTGCATGCGCAAGTGCTGACTCACACCCGCGTGATCCGCATCGACACCGCCACGCGGCAGGTCGAGACGGATCGGGGCAGTGTGCCTTATAGCCGTCTGGTGCTGGCGCTGGGTGCGGACCCGATCGCGCATGGCGTAGCGGGTGCGGCCGCCGGGAAAATTTTGAGCGTAAACGATCTCGGCGATTACACGCGGTTTCGGGCGGCGCTCGCAGGCAAGAAAAAGGTAGCGATTTTGGGCGGCGGTTTGATCGGCTGCGAGTTCGCCAACGATTTGGTGGCGGCGGGTTATGAAGCGGCGGTGGTGCACCTCGGCGTGGCCCCTTTGGATCGCATACTGCCCACACCGATTGCGCAGCGCCTGAGTGAAGCCTTGGCTGAGGCCGGTGTAACGTGGCATTTCGGCCGCCGCGCCGTCAGCGCCGAGGCGGCGGGTGAGGGCATCGCGCTGACGCTGGACGACGGTTCGGTGTTGACCGCGGATGTCGTGCTGTCCGCGATCGGCCTGCGTCCACGCATGGCGTTGGCGCAGGCGGCGGGTGTCAAAACCGGGCGTGGCATCGTTGTCGATCGTTTGCTGCAAACCAGCGTGGCAGGCATTTACGCCATGGGCGATTGCGCCGAAGTGGAAGGCTGGGTGTTGCCCTATGTGCAACCGCTGTTGCAGCAGGCGCGCGCCTTGGCGGCAACGTTGGCCGGTAAGCCCACGCCGGTGAGCTACCCGGCCATGCCGGTGGTGGTAAAAACGCCCGTGCTGCCCTTGACCATCGCGCCGCCGGTGCCGAACCAGCCCGGCCAATGGCACACGGAGATGGAAGCGGCATGCATGGTGGCGCGCTTCAAGGACGAGCAGGGAAATTTGCAGGGGTTTGTTTTATGCGGCCAAGCACCGGCGCTGCGCAGCGAACTGACGAAGCAACTGCCACCGGTGCTGTCTTAGCAGATTATAAAAAGCCGAGGATATCGGCAGGCGTGTCGATGCGCGCATACGCGCCCCAGGTATCGGGCTGGTCATGCGCATCGAGATAGCCGTAGTTGGCAATCAGGG
>MEQN01000072.1:29544-30093 GCA_001770235.1 Betaproteobacteria bacterium RBG_16_58_11 | reverse complement strand
TCCACATCGCGCTCGGCATCGCCAACGTAGAGGCAAGCGGCGGGTGCCACGCGCACCTGCGCGGCGGCGGTGAGCAGCGGTTCGGGATGCGGTTTGGAATTGGGCGTGGAATCGCCGCTGATGATGCAGGCGGCACGGTGTTCCAGGTTCAAAGCCTTGAGCAAGGGCAGAGTAAAGCGTGCGGGTTTGTTGGTGACGACCCCCCAGCGCAGCTTGCGCGCTTCCAACTCATCCAGCAGCTCGGCCGTGCCGGGAAAGAGTACGGTGCGGTCGCAGATGTGCTGCGTATAAAGTTCCAGGTACTCGGCGCGCAGTTCGGCGAAATTCGCTGACTTCGGCGTGACTTCAAAGCCGACTTTGAGCAGGCCCAGCGTGCCATGCGAGGCTTGCGGGCGGATCGTTTCATGCGGCAGGGGGGCTAAGCCGTGGCGCCGCCGCAGTTCATTCAGCGTGTAGGCTAAATCCAGCGCAGTGTCGGCGAGCGTGCCATCCAGATCGAACAGCACCGCCCCAATCGGTTCAGACATCTTTGCGCGTGGCGATGAGGTA
>MEQN01000072.1:20947-29462 GCA_001770235.1 Betaproteobacteria bacterium RBG_16_58_11 | reverse complement strand
CATTGCGGGCAAAGCGCGCGAGTTCGGAGGGTTTGATGAATTTGGCGTAGTCGTGCGTGCCGCGCGGCAGCAGCTTGAGCAGATATTCGGCGCCGATCACTGCGAATAAATACGACTTGGGGTTGCGGTTGAGCGTGGAGAAAAAAACCTGGCCGCCGGGTTTGACCAGGGTGGCGCAGGCGCGGACGATGCTGGCCGGGTCGGGTACATGTTCGAGCATTTCCATGCAGGTGACGACGTCGAATTGGCCGGGTTGCTCCGCGGCCAAGTCTTCGGCCGCGATCAAGCGGTAATCCACTTTTTGTCCGGTTTCGAGCAAGTGCAGCTTGGCGACCTTGAGCGGCTTGTCGCCGAGATCAATGCCGGTCACCTCGGCCCCGCGCGCGGCCATGCTCTCGGACAGAATGCCGCCGCCGCAGCCGACATCAAGGATTTTTTTCCCAGCGATATGGGCGAGCCCGTCGATGTAATTCAAACGCAGCGGGTTGATGTCGTGCAGCGGCTTGAATTCGCTATTCGGATCCCACCAGCGATGCGCCAGCGCGGAAAATTTTTGCAGTTCGAGTTCGTCAACGTTCATGGCGAGATAATACAAGTTGGTTGTAAATGCGACTAGCTTTTCAATATCCCTTGCCAATGCGCAGCCTTGGCTTTGATCTCATGCGCATCGAGTGTGGTGAGCATGCGGCTGCTCAATAGACGTTTGCCGGCGACCCAGACATCGGTGACCTGTTCACGCCCCGCCGCGTACACCAGGTGCGAGGCGACGTCATAGAGGGGGGCGGTCTCCAGTGCGGACAAATCGATGGCCACGATGTCAGCAGCCTTTCCCGGCTTGAGGGAGCCGATTTCCTGCTCCAGCCCCAGCGCTTTTGCGCCGTTGAGGGTGGCGATAGTCAGCGCTTGGTGCGCGGGGAGGGCGGTCGCGTCCCCGCTGGCGCCTTTGGCGAGCAGGGCCGCGATGCGCATTTCGCCGAGGAGGTCCAAGCGATTGTTGCTGGCCGCGCCATCGGTGCCGAGGCCGATGTTGACACCCCTGGCGATGAGTTGGGCAATCGGCGCAATGCCGCTGGCGAGTTTGAGATTGGAGACGGGGCAGTGCGCGATGTTGACGCCGCGCTCCGCGCACAGCGCGATTTCGTCCTCGGTCAAATGCACCATATGCGCCGCGATGACGCTCGGGCTCAATAAGCCGAGCATTTGCAGCCGCGCCAAGGGGCGTAGCTGATGGTCATTCAAGCTCTGGTCGATCTCGTCCTGCGTTTCATGCACATGAATGTGGATCGGCGCTTCCAGTTGCTCGGCCAGCGTGAGGATTTTCTCGAAGGTTTTATCGCTCACCGTATAGGGCGCGTGCGGCGCCATGCTGAAGGCAATGCGCTCATGGTCGCGATAGGCGTCGCGCACTTCCAAGCCCTTGCGCAGATAGTCGTCGGCGTCGGCGGCATAAGCAGTGGGGAATTCGAGTGCGATCATGCCGATCGTGGCGCGCAGGCCCGCTTCATCCACCGCCTGCGCCGTGGCTTCGGGGAAAAAGTACATGTCGTTGAAGCAGGTTGTTCCGCCACGCAGCATTTCAGCGCAGGCCAGCAGCGTGCCGTCTTTCACGAAGGACGGCGCGACGTGTTTGCCTTCCGCCGGCCAGATGTGATCTTTAAGCCAGGTCATCAGCGGCAGATCGTCGGCCAGGCCGCGCATCAGCGTCATGGCGGCGTGCGTATGCAGATTGACCAAGCCGGGCATCAACACATGCTGATTGAGTTCGATTTGCTCGCGCGCGGCGAAGTCGATAGCGGCGTCAATCGTGGGCAAGAGCGCGACGATGCGCCCGGCATCGATCGCAATGCTGTGATGTTCCAGCACGATGCCGGCGGGCTCGATCGGGAGTATCCAGCGGGCGCTGATGAGCGTGTCAATTGTTCTCATGGGTGTTCTCATGGGGGTCTTCATGCCGAACTCAAAAAAAAGCCCCGCGCAATGGCGGGGCTGGATTGCTTGGGTTGCGATTACTTGGCGGGCGCCTGGATTTTCACTTCAACCAGCACGCGACGGTTGGGTTGCAGGCACTCAACCAGCTTCTTGTTCTTACCGCTTTCGGCGCCTTTCACAGACTTGCAGTCTACGAGCGGCTCGGTTTCGCCTTTACCCACGGTTTCGATGCGCTTGGCATCGATGCCTTGGCTAACGATGTAAGATTTAGCGGCGGCGGCGCGGCGATCGGAAAGATCATTGTTGTATTTTTCCGTACCGATGCGGTCAGCGTGACCCGTGACCAGCACCACTTCCACTTCTGGATACTGTTTCATCTTGGCGACGACTTCATCATCCAGCGTTTTTTTGCCGTCGGCGCGCAGAACCGCTTTATCGAAATCAAACAGCGTTTCGGCTTGCAGATTGATCTTGGTAAAAGCAGGCTTGGCCGGGCCGAGATCCGGCGGCACCAAGGGTTGCGCCGGAACGGTGTCTTGTTTCTTGGCGACCGGGACCACTTTCTTGACCAAATCGGGGTCGCATTCGGCGATGGCCATGGCCGGGGTCCAGGAACCGGTGCGCCAGCATTGTCCGAAATTGTTTTTCACGAGGTGTTTGTTGCTGTCTTGCAAATAACCGGGGATGACTTTGCCGTCGCTGTGGGCTGTCGCTACGCCTGCACCCAGACCCAAGCCGAGGGCGAGCAGGAGGCTGGAAGCAATCTTCAATAATGTAGGGGAAGTCGTCATGTTGTCACCTTTCTTTTCTTTTATAAATCCGGGGGGGGGAACGCTTGAGCGGATGTTAACCATATAGTGCTGTAATTACAAGACTCAAGTACGGGTTTCTTTACGGGTTTTCGCGCCGAAACTTGAGCCGGTAGGGGGAGTCTGGCTGGGGAGGGGGGCTCGTGTTACAATCTTAAACTTTGATTCCGTCCCTCCGCCGCCCTGGCGGATACAATATAAGTAACTGATAAATATGGATCAATTCGCAAAAGAGACAATTCCGGTCAGCCTCGAAGCAGAGATGCGCAATTCCTACCTCGATTATGCGATGAGCGTAATCGTGGGCCGCGCCCTGCCCGATGTGCGTGATGGACTGAAGCCGGTGCATCGCCGCGTGTTGTTTGCGATGCACGAGTCGAACAATGTGTGGAACCGGCCCTATGTGAAGTGCGCGCGCGTGGTCGGCGACGTGCTGGGTAAATATCACCCGCATGGCGATACCGCGACCTACGATGCGCTGGTGCGCATGGCGCAGGATTTCTCCATGCGCTACATGCTGATCGATGGCCAAGGCAACTTCGGCTCGATCGACGGCGATTCCCCCGCTGCTTATCGTTACACCGAGTGCCGCCAAGCGCGCATTGCGTCTGAAATGCTGGCCGATATCGACAAGGAAACCGTCGATTTCGTGCCCAACTACGACGGCAAGGAAATGGAGCCGACGGTGCTCCCCACCAAGACGCCGAACCTGTTGGTGAACGGTTCGTCGGGCATCGCCGTGGGCATGGCGACCAATATCCCACCGCACAATTTGACTGAGGTGGTGGATGCCTGTCTGGCGATCCTTACTAATCCGGCCATCACCATCGACGAACTCATCGAGATCGTGCCGGCGCCGGATTTCCCCACCGCCGGCATCATTTACGGCACCGCGGGCGTCAAAGAAGGCTATCGCACCGGCAAGGGCCGGGTGGTGATGCGCGCCCGCACGCATTTCGAAGATTTGGATAAAGGCCGCCAGTCGATCATCATCGACGAGTTGCCCTACCAAGTGAACAAAGCCAATCTGCTGATCAAGATCGGCGAGTTGGTGCGCGAAAAACGCCTGGAAGGCCTCTCCGACCTGCGTGACGAGTCGGACAAATCCGGCATGCGCGTGGTGATCGAGTTGAAGCGCGGCGAAATGCCTGAGGTGGTACTGAACAATCTGTACAAGCTCACCCAGATGCAAGACACCTTCGGCATGAATATGGTCGCGCTGGTCGATGGCCAGCCGCGCCTCTTGAACCTGAAGCAAATGTTGGATGCCTTCTTGCGCCACCGGCGCGAGGTGGTGACGCGGCGCACGATTTTCGAATTGCGCAAGGCGCGTGAGCGCGGCCACATCCTGGAAGGCCTGGCCGTGGCGCTGTCCAATGTGGACGAGATTATCGCCCTGATCAAAGCGTCTGAAACGCCCGCGATCGCCAAAGAACGTTTGATGGATAAAACCTGGGCCTCCACGCTGGTGGGCGACATGTTGGCGCGCGCCGTGGCCGATGCCGCAGCGAGCCGCCCCGAAGGGCTTTCAGCCGAATTCGGGATGACGCCGCAAGGCTATCGTCTTTCCGATACCCAAGCGCAGGCAATTTTGGAATTGCGTTTGCAGCGCCTCACCGGCCTGGAGCAGGACAAGATTGTCGCCGAGTACAAAGACGTGCTGGAGAAGATCGCCGACTTCATCGACATCCTCGCCAAGCCGGCGCGCATCACCCAAATCATCACCGACGAGTTGGGACAGGTAAAAGCGCAGTACGGCGACAAGCGCAAGAGCGAGATTGTGCACAATGCGCAAGACATCTCGATGGAAGATCTCATCACGCCGGAAGACGTGGTGGTGACGCTTTCGCACACCGGCTATATGAAAGCGCAACCCTTGGTGGAATACGCTGCGCAAAAGCGCGGCGGGCGCGGCAAGCAAGCCGCCCCCACCAAAGAAGACGATTTCATCGAAAATCTGTTCATCGCCAACACCCACGATTACATTCTGTGTTTCTCCAATCGCGGCCGCGTGTATTGGATCAAGGTGTACGACGTGCCGCAGGGCAGCCGCATTTCGCGTGGCAAGCCGATTGTGAACCTGCTGCCGCTGGAAGACCGCGAGAAAATCACCGCGCTGTTGCCGGTGAAGGAATTCGACGAGCAGCATTATGTGTTCATGGCGACCGCCATGGGCACGGTGAAGAAAACACCGCTCACCGAATTCTCGCGTCCACGCACCAGTGGCATCATCGCGGTGTCCTTGGACGACGGCGACTATCTGGTGGGCGCGGCCATCACCGACGGCAAGCACGACGTGATGTTGTTCTCCAACGGCGGCAAAGCCGTGCGTTTCGAGGAATCCGACGTGCGTCCGATGGGACGCGGCGCGCATGGCGTGCGCGGCATGCGACTGGCTGAAGGACAGAAAGTCATCTCGATGCTGGTGGCGGAAAGCGAAACCCAATCCGTATTGACGGCGACGGAGAACGGCTACGGCAAGCGTACCCCGATCACCGAATACACCCGCCACGCGCGCGGCACCCAAGGCATGATCGCGATTCAAACCAGCGCGCGTAACGGCCCGGTGGTGGCGGCGACGCTGGCGGACGAAACCGACGAGATCATGCTGATCACCACCGGCGGCGTGCTGATCCGCACCCGGGTGAAAGAGATTCGCGAAATGGGACGCGCCACGCAGGGCGTGACGCTGATTAATACTGGAGAAGGCGAGAAGCTGGTCAGCTTGCAGCGCATCGTCGAGACGGATGTAGAAGGCGATGCGGGGGAAGATGTCGAGTAAAAAATCTCGAACCGCCAAGGACGCGAAGTAACGTGAAGGAAGGCAAAGCCTGGTTTTTCCTTGGCGAACCTTCGCGTCCTTCGCGTCCTTCGCGGTGAATCAGGTTTGTTTTTTTAGGGGTTAATGGTATGGAACGAATATATAACTTCAGCGCAGGTCCGGCGGTATTGCCGCAGCAGGTGCTCGAACAGGCGCGCGACGAACTGCTCAACTGGCAAGGCTGCGGCATGTCGGTGATGGAAATGAGTCATCGCGGCAAGGAATTCATGGGCATCGCGGCCCAGGCCGAGGCCGATCTGCGCGAGCTGCTGGCGATTCCCGCCAACTACAAAGTGCTGTTCCTGCAAGGTGGTGCATCGAGCCAGTTCGCCATGGCACCGATGAATCTGCTGCGCGGCAAAAGCAGCGCGGACTATGTGAATACCGGCGAATGGTCAAAGAAGGCCATCAAGGAAGCGAAGAAGTTTTGTTCCGTGAATGTCGCGGCCAGTTCCGAAGACAAGAATTTCTCCTATGCGCCGACCCAGGATAAATGGTCGCTCGACGCCAACGCGGCTTATGTGCACTACACGCCGAACGAAACCATCGGCGGCGTGGAGTTTCATTGGGTGCCGCAAACGGGGGATGTGCCGCTGGTGGCGGACATGTCTTCCAATATTTTGTCGAAGCCGATCGACGTGTCGCAATACGGTGTGATCTACGCCGGCGCGCAGAAAAACATCGGCCCGGCCGGCCTGACCATCGTGATGGTGCGCGAGGATTTGCTGGGCGAAACGCTCGCCGGCACGCCGAGCATGTTCGACTACAAGATACATGCCGACAACGATTCCATGTACAACACGCCGCCGACCTACGGCATCTACATGGCGGGCTTGGTGTTCAAATTGTTGAAGCACAACGGCGGGCTGGCCACGATGGAGGCCCACAACATCGCCAAGGCCAATGTGCTGTACGACTATCTGGATTCGACGGGTTTTTATCACTGCCCGACGGCAAAGGAAAACCGCTCGCGCATGAATATCCCCTTCACCCTGAAGGATGCGGCGCTGGATGAAGCTTTCCTCAAGGGCGCGAAAGAGCGCGGCCTGGTGCAACTCAAGGGCCACCGTTCGGTAGGGGGCATGCGCGCTTCGATTTACAACGCGATGCCGATCGATGGCGTACGCGCATTGGTGGAACACATGAAAGCTTTCGAGAAACAGCATGGCTAAGAAATTCAAAATTCAAACGCTGAACAATATTTCCGTGCAGGGCCTGTCGCGCCTGCCGGCCGACCACTATGAGATCGGCAACGACATGGCCGAACCGGACGCGACTCTGGTGCGATCATTCAAGATGCACGACATGGTGATTCCGGCGAGTGTGAAAGCCATCGCGCGCGCCGGCGCCGGCACCAACAATGTGCCGGTGGCCAAAATGAGCGAACGCGGGGTGCCGGTTTTCAACGCGCCGGGCGCCAACGCCAATGCGGTAAAGGAATTGGTGATCGCCGGCATGTTGATGGCCGCGCGCAACTTGATTCCCGCCTGGAATTTCACCAACAGCCTCACGGGCGAAGATGCGGCGATTTCCAAAGCGGTGGAAGCGGGCAAGAAAAATTACGCGGGGATCGAATTGCCCAACCGCACCTTGGGCGTGATCGGTCTGGGCGCCATCGGCTCCTTGGTGGCGGATGCCGGCATCAAGCTCGGTATGAATGTGCTGGGCTACGATCCGGAAATTACCGTCGAAGCGGCATGGCGCTTGCCGTCCACGGTGCGCAAGGCGAATAGCGTGGAAGAAGTGGTGAAGAACAGCGATTTTATTTCGCTGCATGTGCCGCTGCTCGATTCGACACGCAACCTGATCGACAGCGCGCGCATCGCGCTGATGAAACCCGGCACGGTGCTGCTGAATTTTTCGCGCGAAGGCATCGTGGACGATAAAGCCGTGGTCGAAGGCTTGGCCAACGGCCAGTTGCGCGGCTATATGTGCGATTTCCCGTCAAACACGCTCAAAGGTAATCCGAAAGTGGTCGCCTTGCCGCATCTCGGCGCCTCGACCGAGGAAGCTGAAGATAACTGCGCCATTATGGTCGCCG
Source organism: Betaproteobacteria bacterium RBG_16_58_11 (assembly GCA_001770235.1). Taxonomy (GTDB): domain Bacteria; phylum Pseudomonadota; class Gammaproteobacteria; order Burkholderiales; family Thiobacteraceae; genus RBG-16-58-11. Next base: position 21,862 of record MEQN01000072.1, on the reverse strand, counting down.
ACCAAGTGCGCGATTATCTGGAAAACGGCAACGTGCTCAATTCGGTGAATTTCCCCAATGTGTCCATGCCGCGTGAAGCGCCGTTCCGCATCGCGGTGGCCAATGCCAACGTGCCGAACATGGTGGGGCAGATCTCGACTGCGATGGCCGATTCCGGCTTGAACATTCATAACATGGTCAACAAATCCAAGGGCGAGATGGCTTACACCTTGGTGGATGTGGACAGCGCGCCCCCGCAGGCGGTGATCGATAAGATCGCCGCGATCAAGGGGGTGTTGATGGTGCGCTCGCTTTAGTGAACCGGTATGTCGGACGATCTGCAAAAAAACCGTGTTGAAATCGATCAAATCGATGATGAGTTATTGAAACTCATCAGCCGGCGCGCGCAGATCGCCCAGACCATCGGTCGTTTGAAGCAAGGCAATATCTACCGGCCGGAACGCGAAGCGCAAGTCTTGCGCCGCATCAAAGAAGCCAACCCCGGCCCGCTCTCGGGCGAAACCGCCGCCAGACTGTTCCGCGAAATCATGTCGGCTTGCCTCGCCCTCGAACAACCGCTGACGGTCGCCTATCTGGGGCCGCAAGGCACCTTCACCCAAGCGGCGGCGATCAAGCAATTCGGCCACGCGGCGGAAACCACGGATTGTGCATCAATCGACGAGGTATTTCGCCGAGTCGAGGCCGGCATGGCAAGTTACGCAGTGGTGCCGGTGGAGAACTCGACCGAGGGCGCCATCGGCCGCACCCTGGATTTATTGCTCAACACGCCCTTGATGATTTGTGGCGAAGTCGTGGTGCGCGTTCACCATTACCTGCTGCGCAAAGGGGAGAGCATGGAGGGTATGACCAAGCTCTATTCCCATGCCCAATCGTTTGCGCAATGCCATGAGTGGCTGAATAAAAACCTGCCGAATG
>MEQN01000072.1:20150-20883 GCA_001770235.1 Betaproteobacteria bacterium RBG_16_58_11 | reverse complement strand
CGCGGCCATCGCCGGCGAGACCGCGGCGGAGATTTACGGCCTCACCCCGCTTGCCCGCAACATCGAGGATGAACCCAATAACACCACGCGCTTTCTGGTGTTGGGCGCGCACGATGCGGGGCGTTCCGGCCGCGACAAAACCTCGTTGGTGATGGCTGCACCGAATCAACCCGGCGCCATGCATGATCTGCTCGGCCCCTTCGCGCGCAACGGCGTGTCCATGACCAAGCTCGAATCGCGGCCCAGCGGCGCGGGCAAGTGGGAATACGTGTTTTACGTCGATGTCGAAGGCCACCAGGAAGATGCGCCTGTGGCTAAGGCGCTGAGCGAGTTGAAGAACCTCGCGCCGTTTTTGAAAGTGCTCGGGTCGTACCCTGTTGCCGTGTTGTGAGTGAGCAGTGAGCAGTGAGCAGTGAGCAGTGAGCAGTGAGCAGTGAGCAGTGAGCAGTGAGCAGTGAGCAGTGAGCCGAATGCCCCCGCTCACTGCTCACTGCTAACCGCTTACCAACATTCAATATGGACCTATGTGATCTCGCGCCCGCCTATGTGCGGGCGATTGCACCTTATCAGCCGGGCAAACCCATCGCCGAACTCGCGCGCGAAATGGGCTTGCACGAAGCCGATATCGTCAAGCTGGCATCGAATGAAAACCCGCTCGGGCCGAGCCCGCGGGCGATCAAAGCGATTGAGCGTTGCTTGCCCGAATTGGCGCGTTATCCCGACGGCAATGGCT
>MEQN01000072.1:14041-20133 GCA_001770235.1 Betaproteobacteria bacterium RBG_16_58_11 | reverse complement strand
CTCGCTAATAAATATGGTGTTTTGCCGGAGCAGGTCGTGCTCGGCAATGGCTCGAACGACGTGCTGGAATTCGCGGCGCGGGCTTTTCTGTCGCCTGGGCTTTCCGCCGTGTATTCGCAACATGCGTTTGCCGTATATCCTTTGGTGGTGCAAGCGGTGGGCGCGCGCGGCATCGAAGTGCCCGCCCGGGATTTCGGCAATGACCCGAAGGCGATGTTGGAAGCGATCGAGGATACGACGCGTTTGGTTTTCATCGCCAATCCCAATAACCCGACGGGCACCTTGCTCGCACCCGATGTGCTGCTGGGTTTCATCGAGCAAGTGCCGCGCGAAGTGCTGATCGTGCTGGACGAAGCCTATTATGAATACTTGGCGCCGGAAGTGGCAGCAGACAGCGTGAGTTGGCTAAAGCGCTTTCCGAATCTGCTGATCGCGCGCACCTTTTCCAAGGCGTATGGCTTGGCCGGCCTGCGCGTGGGGTTTGCGTTGGCGCATCTGGAGGTGGCGGCGATGCTGAACCGCGTACGCCAGCCGTTTAATGTGAGCAGTGTGGCGCAAGCGGCGGCGATCGCGGCGCTGGGCGATGTGGCGCATTTGCAGAACTGCATCGCATTGAATGCGGCGGGGATGCGGCAAATCACCGCTGGATTGAACAAGTTGAATTTGGATTACATTCCCTCGTTCGGGAATTTTTTGAGCTTCCGCATCGGCAACGCGACCGCGATGTATCAACGCTTGCTGAAGCGCGGCATCATCGTGCGGCCCGTGGCGAATTACGGCATGCCGGAATATTTGCGCGTCAGCATCGGCCTGGAAGCGGAAAACCAGAAATTTTTAAGCGCGTTAACCGACGCGATGCAGGAATAGCTAAGGACAAAATATGATTATCGTGATGGAAAATGGCGCATCGGATGCGCAAATCGAGGGCGTTGTCAAAAAGATCAAGGAATTCGGTCTCGACGCCAATGTCTCGCGCGGCACCGAGCGCACTGTGATCGGCGCCATCGGCGACGAGCGCAAGCTGGATCAGGAAATGATCGATGCGCTGCCCGGCGTAGAAAATTCCATGCACATCGTCAAGCCCTACAAGATCGTGGCGCGCGAGTGGCATAAGGAAAATACCGTCATCGACATCAAGGGCGTGCCCTTGGGCGGCAAGCAAATTCAGATCATCGGCGGCCCCTGCTCGGTGGAAACGCAAGCGCAAATGGAGCAGTCGGCCAAATTCGTCAAAGCGGCCGGCTGCCGCTTGATGCGCGGCGGCGCATTCAAGCCGCGTACCAGCCCCTATGCGTTTCAGGGCAAGGGCGTGGAAGGGCTGGACATTTTCCGCAAAGCGGCCGATCAGCAGGGCCTGCCCATCGTGACCGAGTTGATGGACGTGCGCATGCTCGACACCTTCCTTGAATATAACGTGGATGTGATTCAAATCGGCACGCGCAATATGCAGAATTTCGATTTGCTGAAAGAAGTCGGCAAGATCAGTACGCCGGTGATTCTCAAGCGCGGCATGTCGGCAACGATCTCCGAGTGGCTGATGGCGGCGGAATACATCGCGGCCGGCGGCAACCACAACATCATCTTCTGCGAGCGCGGTATTCGCACCTATGAGACCTACTACCGCAATGTGCTGGATGTGACCGCGATTCCGGTGCTGAAAAAGGAAACCCACTTGCCGGTGATCGTTGATCCTTCGCATGCCGGCGGCAAAGCGTGGATGGTGCCGGCGCTGTCGCGCGCGGCGATCGCCGCCGGCGCCGACGGCTTGCTGGTGGAGATGCACCCCAAACCGTGCGAAGCCTGGTGCGACGCGGACCAAGCGCTGAACCCGGAGGAGTTGAAGCAACTCATGGGCGAGCTGGGCGGGATTGCGCAAGTGATCGGGCGGAGTATTTAATTTTTGGACCACGGGGATCACGGGGGACACGGGGAAACCCAAAATCGAAATTTGGTTTCCCCGTGTCCCCCGTGATCCCCGTGGTTAATGGGTCTCTATGATCAACAAACTCGTCATCATCGGTGTTGGCCTCATCGGCGGTTCCTTCGCGCTGGCTTTGCGCCAGGCGGGGCTGGTGCGCGAGGTGGTGGGGGTGGGGCGCAACGCCGAGAATTTAAGCGCCGCGCTGGGTATGTATGTGATCGATCGTTATGCCGAGCCGGCGCAAGCCGTGCAGGACGCCGATGTGGTGCTGTTGGCGGTGCCGGTGGGGCAAATGGGGCCGATGATGGCGGCGATAGCAAAGCATCTGGCGCCGCATACGATCGTGACTGATGTGGGCAGCACCAAGCAGGATGTGGTGACGCTGGCGCGTGCGAATTTGGTACATCATTTTGCGCAATTCGTGCCGGGACATCCTATCGCCGGGGCGGAGCGCAGCGGCGTGAAAGCGGCCGATGCCAATTTGTTTCGCGAGCGCAATGTGGTGTTGACGCCCTTGCCCGAAACCCATCCCGCTGCCCGCGAATTGATCGCCAAGCTGTGGCAAGCTTGCGGCGCAAAGGTGTCGGAGATGACACCGGCGCTGCATGATGAGGTGTTTGCCGCGGTGAGCCATTTACCGCATCTGTTGGCGTTTGGCTTGGTCGACTATATCGCCGCACAGCCGAATGCCGAAGCTTTGTTCGGCTTTGCCGCCAGCGGTTTTCGCGATTTCACCCGCATCGCCGGCAGCAGCCCGGAAATGTGGCGCGATATTTGCCTCGCCAATCGCGGCGCGCTGTTGCAGCAACTCGCCGGTTATGAAGTCGAGTTGGCGCGGATCAAGCAATTGATCGAAGCCGGCGATGGCGCGGCGCTGGCGAAGTTATTCGAGCATGCGCGGGATGCGCGGCAGACGCTTCTGAAAAACCTTTAACCACGGAGTACGCGGAGGACACGGAGTAAAAACATTTGAGTGTCTTTGGGGTTTACTCCGTGCCCTCTGTGTACTCCGTGGTAAAAATATGGAATTCATCGCCCTTCAACCCATCTCTCGCATGGCCGGCACGGTGGTATTGCCCGGCTCGAAAAGCATTTCCAACCGCACCTTGCTGTTGGCGGCGCTCGCCAGCGGCGCGACCGAAGTAAAAGGCCTGCTCGCTTCCGATGATACGCAGCACATGCTGGCGGCGTTGCAGGCGCTCGGGGTCAGCTTTCAACAGCACGGCGATAGCCGCGATTACACCGTGCATGGCATCGGTGGCGTGTTTCCGGTGAAGGACGCAGATTTGTTTCTGGGCAATGCGGGCACCGCCTTCCGTCCGCTCACCGCCGCGCTGGCGCTGTCCAATGGGCACTACACCCTCTCCGGCGTGCCGCGCATGCATGAGCGGCCGATCGGCGACTTGGTGGATGCCTTACTGCTACTCGGCGCGGATATCACTTATCTGAGCAACCCCGGCTTTCCGCCCTTGGAGATTAAGCCCGCCACGATCCGCGCCGGTGGCCGCGTCAGCATCAAAGGCAATGTGTCGAGCCAGTTTTTGACCGCGCTGTTGATGGCGCTGCCGCTGACGCAGGCCGACACCACGGTGGAAGTGGTGGGCGAGTTGATTTCCAAGCCGTATATCGAAATCACGCTGAATCTCATGGCGCGCTTCGGGGTGACGGTCGAACGCCGCGGCTGGCAAGAATTTATCGTGCGCGGCGGGCAACGCTATACCAGCCCCGGCGTGATCCAGGTCGAAGGCGATGCCTCCAGCGCATCGTATTTTCTCGCTGCCGGCGCCATTGGCGGCGGGCCGGTGCGCGTAGAGGGCGTGGGCAAGACCAGCATTCAGGGCGATGTGCGTTTCGCGGAAGTGCTGCAACAGATGGGCGCCACCCTCACCCTGGGCGAGCATTGGATCGAAGCCTCCGGTAGCGGGCGGCTGAAAGCCATCGACGCCGATTTGAACCATATCCCCGACGCGGCCATGACCATCGCTATTGCTGCCTTGTTTGCCGACGGCACAAGCACCCTGCGCAATATTGGCAGTTGGCGCGTCAAGGAAACCGACCGCATCGCCGCGATGGCTACCGAGCTACGCAAAGTGGGCGCAACCGTGGAGGAAGGGCCGGATTTCATCCGCATCACGCCTCCTCATCCTTCATCCCTTACCCCTCACGCCGTGATCGATACCTATGACGACCACCGCATGGCGATGTGCTTTTCCTTGGTTGCACTGGGCGGCGTGCCGGTGCGCATCAATGATCCCAAGTGCGTGGCCAAGACCTTCCCAGAATATTTCGAGGTCTTTCAACGCTTGGTGCAGCCAAGTGACCGCTTACCGCTCACTGCTGACCGCTCACTCGCTCCAGTGATCGCCATCGACGGCCCGTCGGCTTCCGGTAAGGGCACGGTGGCGCAGCGGGTAGCCGAAACGCTCGGGTTTCACTATCTGGATAGCGGGGCGCTGTACCGGCTAGTGGCCTTGGCGGCGCTTAAAGCCGCCATCGCATTCGACGACGAGGCGCGCCTGGCCCGGCTTGCCGCCAGCCTCGATGTGCGCTTCGAAGGCGGGAATATTTACCTTAAAAATGAAAATGTTACCGATTTAATCCGGGCCGAGGACATCGGCAATGGTGCGTCCCGTGTGGCGGCCTTGCCACAGGTGCGAGCCGCCTTGCTGGAACGGCAGCGCGCCTTTCGCCAGGCCCCCGGTTTGGTGGCGGATGGGCGTGATATGGGATCGGTGGTATTCCCCGATGCCGGCACCAAAGTTTTCCTCACGGCGAGCGCCGAAGTGCGGGCCGACAGACGCTATAAACAGTTGATCGAAAAAGGCTTGTCTGCTAATATCCCAAATCTTTTGCAGGACATTCAGGCGCGCGACGAGCGCGACAGTAATCGAAGTGTCGCCCCCCTGCAGCAGAAAGCGGACGCCAGTTTGTTGGACACCAGCGGCCTCACCATCGAACAAGCGGTGGCGGCGGTGCTGAAACAGTTCCACGGCCAGCGCCGCAAATAGGTGTCACCAGTCGGCGTTACTTAGAAAGTAGCGAGAACAAGCAGCAAAGGGTGCAGGCGACCGCCGATCAAAACCCAGAGCGCTTATCCATCCGGCTGTTGATGTTGATGAACTAACGCCGTCTCCGGACGGGAAACATAGAGTAAATCCCATGATTGCAGCTAACCCCGTAACTTCCGGCAACGAAAATTTCGCTGCCCTGTTTGAAGAAAGCCTATTGCGCCAAGAGATGCGCGCGGGCGAATTGATTACCGCCGAAGTCATCTCCGTTGATGGCGGCGAAGTGGTTGTGAATGCAGGCCTCAAGTCCGAGAGCGTGATTGCCGCAGCGGAATTCCGCAATGATCGCGGCGAGCTCGAGGTGAAAGTCGGTGATTTCGTCACCGTGGCGATTGAGCAATTGGAAGATGGTTATGGCAACACCAAGCTCTCGCGTGAAAAAGCCAAGCGCCTCGCTGCCTGGAACGATCTGGAACATGCGATGGAAACCAATGCCATCGTCTCCGGCATGGTGAGCGGTCGCGTCAAGGGCGGCCTCACGGTGATGGTGAACGGCATTCGCGCCTTCCTCCCCGGCTCGCTGGTGGATACGCGCCCGGTCAAGGACACCACGCCGTATGAAAATAAAGAACTCGAATTCAAAGTCATCAAGCTCGACAAGAAGCGCAACAACGTCGTGGTGTCGCGCAAGGCCGTGCTGGAAGCGACCCAAGGCGCCGAGCGTCAAGCCCTGATGGAGAACCTGAAAGAGGGTTCGATCGTCAAAGGCATCGTCAAAAACATCACCGATTACGGCGCATTCGTGGATCTGGGCGGCATCGATGGTTTGCTGCACATCACCGATCTGGCCTGGCGCCGCGTCAAGCATCCGTCCGAAGTGCTGACGGTGGGCGATGAAGTGGAAGCGAAGATCCTCAAGTTCGATCAAGAAAAGAACCGCGTCTCCCTCGGTATGAAGCAGTTGGGTGACGATCCGTGGGTCAATATCGCGCGCCGCTACCCGCAAGGCACGCGCCTGTTCGGCAAAGTCACCAACCTGACCGATTACGGCGCATTCGTCGAAATCGAAGCCGGCATCGAAGGCTTGGTGCATGTATCCGAAATGGATTGGACCAACAAAAACGTGCATCCGGCCAAAGTCGTGCAGTTGGGCGATGAAGTCG
>MEQN01000072.1:13791-14023 GCA_001770235.1 Betaproteobacteria bacterium RBG_16_58_11 | reverse complement strand
TCGCTCGGCATGAAACAGTGCCAAGCGAATCCTTGGGATGAATTTTCCGCCAACCACAAAAAAGGCGACAAAGTCAGTGGTCAAATTAAATCCATCACCGACTTTGGTATTTTCGTCGGCCTGCCTGGCAACATCGACGGATTGGTGCACTTGTCCGACCTGTCGTGGAGCCTCCCCGGCGAAGAAGCGGTGCGCAACTTCAAGAAGGGCGATGAAGTCGAAGCCGTGGTGC
>MEQN01000072.1:13478-13726 GCA_001770235.1 Betaproteobacteria bacterium RBG_16_58_11 | reverse complement strand
AACAGCTATGCCGCAACCCATGAAAAGGGTTCCGTGGTGAAGGGAGTCGTGAAGTCCCTCGACGCTAAAGGCGCGACGGTGGTGATCGATGGCGATGTTGAAGGCTATTTGCGCGCTTCCGAAGTATCGCGTGATCGCGTCGAAGATATTCGCACCCATCTCAAAGAAGGCGACGAAGTCGAAGTGATGATCATCAGCGTTGATCGCAAAAATCGCAGCATCAGCCTCTCGATTAAAGCCAAAGATGC
>MEQN01000072.1:12317-13429 GCA_001770235.1 Betaproteobacteria bacterium RBG_16_58_11 | reverse complement strand
GCCAGTGCAGGCACGACCAACTTGGGCGCGTTGCTGAAGGCCAAGATGGACACTAAAAACACCGAGCAATCTCAGTAATAAAACAAAAGGGAGCCGTTCATGACCAAATCGGAACTCATTCTTAGGCTGTCAGCGCGTTATCCGCAGTTGGTGGCCAAAGATGCAGAACTGGCGGTTAAGACGATATTGGACGCCATGGGCAAGAGCTTGGCGCAGGGGCAGCGCATCGAGATTCGCGGCTTTGGTAGTTTTAGCTTGAACTACCGCCCGCCGCGCATCGGGCGCAATCCAAAAACCGGTGGCCGCGTTGAAGTGCCGGCGAAGTATGTGCCGCATTTCAAGGCCGGCAAGGAACTGCGCGACCGCGTCGATCAGCCCGAGACCGAGGCGGTTCCCGCCGCGTAATTGGTGTTTTATGTTTAAAGATTGGGCGGCAGCGTCTCGCGATGGTGCCGCCTTTTTTATGTTGCAAAACCAAGTAACCACGGATGCACACAGATAAACACGGATAAAATTGCCCCGTCTCATCCGTGCTTATCTGTGTGTATCCGTGGCTAAAAAAGGTTTTCCTTGAAGCTGCTTTTCCTACGCTTTATTGCTCCGATCATTGGCCTGGCGCTGTTCCTGGCCGCGCTGGGGTTCGCGGTGAAAAACAGCGAGCCGGTCACCCTGCATTATTATTTGGGCATGGTATGGCAAGCGCCGCTGGTGGTGGTGCTGTTCGTGGTGTTCGCAATTGGTGCGGTGGCAGGGGTGGCGGCGAGCTTCAGTTATCTTTATCGCCAGCGGCGCGAAATACTGGCGCTAAAGCGCGAATTGCGCAGCCGCACACCAATCAGAGGCGAGGAGTAGCGCGCGCATGGAGTTCGAATACTGGTGGCTGCTCGCATTTCCCTTGTTTTTCATGCTCGGCTGGCTGGCTGCGCGCATCGATATCAAGCACATTGTTTCTCAATCCAAGCAACTGCCCGAGTCCTACTTCAAGGGTTTGAACTTTCTGCTGAACCAGCAGCCGGACAAGGCCATCGAAGCCTTTACCGAAGCGGCAAAAGCCGACACCGAGACGGTCGAGTTGCATTTCACCTTGGGAGGTTTGTTTCGCCGGCGCGGGG
>MEQN01000072.1:2765-12272 GCA_001770235.1 Betaproteobacteria bacterium RBG_16_58_11 | reverse complement strand
CTGACCTCGGACACGAGCAGCGGCTCGTCGCACAATTCGAGCTTGGCCAAGATTTTCTTGCGGCGGGCTTGCTCGATCGCGCCGAACTTATCTTCAAAGCATTGGCAGAAACCCATTACGCGGAGCAGGCGCTGCGCTTTCTGATGGAAATTTACGTGCAGGAAAGAGAGTGGCAACAAGCGATTGCCACGGCGGAGCAACTCGCTAAGCGCACCAATCAGCCGCATCAAATCGAGATCGCGCATTTCATGTGCGAGCTGGCCACCAACGAGGCGGTGGCCGGCCGGTATGAAGCAGCGCATCAGTATTTGGATGAAGCGCTCAGCATCAATCGGCGCAGTGTGCGCGCCAGCCTGTTGCTGGGCGAGTTCGAGGCGGCGCAGGGGCGGCACGAAGAGGCGCTGGCGATCTGGCGTCGCATCGAATCGCAGCAGCCCGATTTTCTACCGCTGGTCGCGGCAAAGATGCTGGCCTCGTTCAAGGCCTTGGGCCGCACGGCGGAGGGATTGGCGCTGCTCAAGCACTATTTGGAGAAATATGCGTCGATCGATATGTTGAACGTGGTGTATCAAGCCACGCTCGACAACGAAGGGATCGCAACCGCCTATCCCCTGGTGCGCGCGGAGTTGCAGCGCCATCCCACCTTGCAAGGATATGAAAAACTGCTGGAGGCGCAATTGTTCGATGTCCCGGCGGAACAGCGCCCCCATGTGCAACTGGTCAAAAATCTTGTTCATCAGCACAGCGAACGCCTCGCCTATTATCAATGCGAGAGCTGCGGCTTCAAGGCGCGGCAGTTTTTCTGGCATTGCCCGGCTTGCACCGGATGGGAAAGCTTTCCGCCGCGCCGCATCGAGGAAACCAGCACATGAGCGATCCCCGCATTATCGTTGCGCTCGACTACGCCTCCGCCGCGGAGGCGCAACAACTGGTTGCGCGCTTGGACCCCGCGCGCTGCAAATTGAAGGTGGGTAAAGAGTTATTTGTGTCCGCCGGCCCCGCATTTGTCGCGGGCTTGGTGGATCAAGGCTACGGCGTATTTCTCGATCTCAAGTTTCATGATATTCCCAACACCGTAGCGGCGGCGTGCCGCGCGGCCGCCAAGCTCGGCGTATGGATGCTCAATGTGCATGCCCTGGGTGGGCATGCTATGCTCAGCGCCGCGCGCGAAGCGGTGGAATGCGTACCTGCAAGGCCGATTCTGATTGCCGTGACCGTACTCACCAGCATGCAGGATGAGGATCTCGCCGAGGTGGGCATGATGGGTACCGCGCAGGAGGCAGTGTCGCGCTTAGCGCAGCTTTCGCAGCGTTGCGGCCTGGATGGCGTGGTGTGCTCGGCACGCGAAGTGGCGCAACTCCGGCGCGAACGCGGCGCTTCGTTCTTGCTGGTCACGCCGGGTATCCGCCCGGCACAAGCGGCGACCGGCGACCAAGCGCGCGTGGCGACGCCGCGCGAGGCAATACAAAACGGCGCGAGCTATCTGGTGGTCGGGCGGCCGATCACCCAAGCGCCGGACCCGCTGGCGGCATTGGCGGCGATCCAGCGTGAAATAGAATTCAAATAATAGGAGCATGGAATGAAAGTCACCATTATCGGCACCGGTTATGTCGGCTTAGTCACCGGAACCTGTCTTGCCGAGGTAGGGAACGAGGTGATGTGCCTCGACCTCGATGAAGGCAAAATCAATCTACTCAAGCAGGGTGGCATCCCAATTTACGAACCGGGCCTGCAAGACATGGTGCAGCGCAACGTCGCCGCCGGTCGCTTGCATTTCACGACCAACGTAGCAGAAAGCGTGGCGTTCGGCACGGTGCAATTCATCGCAGTCGGCACCCCGCCCGACGAGGACGGCTCGGCCGACTTGCAATACGTGGTCGCAGCGGCACGCAATATCGGCCGCCACATGACCGAATATCGCGTCATCGTGGACAAATCCACGGTGCCGGTGGGCACGGCGGATAAGGTGCGCACGGCAGTGCAGGAAGAGCTGGCCAAGCGCGGCGCGAAGATCGAGTTCGCCGTGGCGTCGAATCCGGAATTTCTCAAGGAAGGCGCGGCAGTGGAAGATTTCATGCGCCCCGAGCGCATCGTGATCGGCACCGACGACCCGCATGCGCTGGAAATGATACGCACCCTCTATGCGCCGTTCCAACGCAATCATGAACGCATCATCGGCATGGACATCCGTTCGGCCGAGCTGACCAAGTATGCCGCCAATGCCATGCTGGCGACGCGCATTTCATTCATGAACGAGCTGGCCTTGCTGGCGGAAAAACTCGGCGCCGACATCGAGCACGTGCGCCACGGCATCGGCTCCGATCCGCGCATCGGCTATCATTTTCTCTATCCCGGCGTGGGCTATGGCGGCTCGTGTTTTCCCAAAGACGTGCAAGCCCTGCAACGGACCGCGCAGGAAAATGGCGTCGATCTCAAAGTCTTGAATGCGGTTGAACTCGCCAATGAACGGCAAAAAGGCGTGCTGATCCAAAAGATCGAACAACGCTTTGGCGCCAATCTGGCCGGCAAGCGCTTTGCCTTGTGGGGACTGGCGTTCAAACCGAATACCGACGATATGCGCGAAGCGCCCAGCCGCGTCATCATGGAAGGCTTATGGGCGCGCGGCGCGAGCATCACCGCGTATGACCCGGCGGCGGTGCACGAGACGCAGCGCATCTACGGCAATGAGCCGCGCTTGCAGTACGCCGATACGCCGATGGCTTGTCTGGACGGCGCGGATGCGCTGGTGATCGTGACCGAATGGAAAGTTTTTCGCAGCCCGGATTTCAGCGAGATCAAGGCTAAGCTCAAGCATCCGGTGATTTTCGATGGGCGCAACTTGTACGAGCCGAAGCTGGTGCGCGAGCAGGGGCTGGAATATTTCCCGATAGGACGTCAGTGAGGAGTTAGGCGTGAAGAGTGAGGCCTTAGCGTCGGCGCGCGTGTTGGTGGTGGGCGATGTGATGCTCGACCGCTATTGGTTCGGTGAGGTGAGCCGCATTTCGCCCGAGGCGCCGGTGCCGGTGGTGCGCGTGACCAGCAGCGACGAGCGGCCCGGCGGCGCTGCCAATGTGGCGCGCAATATTGCGGCTTTGTCCGCCCAGGCGGCGTTGTTGTCGGTGACCGGCGACGATGAAGCCGGTACCACGATTGCCGAGCTGATGCGCGCCGAAGGCGTGGCTGCCGAGTTGCATCGCGACCCGACGATTTCAACCACGATCAAATTGCGCGTCATCGGGCGGCAGCAGCAGTTGCTGCGCATCGATTTCGAGACAGCGCCCAGCCATGAAGTGCTCTCCGCCGCCTTGGCCGATTATGAGCGCTTGCTGGGCGAGTGCGATGTGGTGGTGTTGTCCGATTACGGCAAAGGCGGGCTCGCACACATCACGCGCATGATCGAGCTGGCCAACGCGGCGAACAAGCCGGTGTTGGTCGATCCGAAAGGCGAGGACTATGCGCGCTACCGCAACGCCACCTTGATTACGCCCAACCGGGGTGAGTTCCGTGAAGTGGCGGGTAGCTGGAAGACCGAAGAGGAACTGACCCGCAAAGCCGAAGCGCTGCGTCGCGAGCTAAACCTCAAGGGGCTGCTCGTGACGCGCAGCGAGGAAGGGATGACGCTGTATCGTGAAGGTGAAAGAGTGCATGAACAGACCCAGGCGCGCGAGGTATTCGATGTCTCGGGTGCGGGCGATACCGTGATCGCCACGCTTGCGGTGATGCTGGCCTGTGGCGCCGACATGGCCGAGGCGGTGCGGGTCGCCAATCGCGCCGCCGGCATCGTGGTGGCCAAGCTGGGCACGGCAGTCGTGCATAAAGAAGAATTGTTTAATTAAGCATCTGGCGTCTGGCGCTGCTGAAAGGATTAGCATGGTTTACATCGTTACCGGCGCGGCCGGATTCATCGGCGCCAACATCGTCAAAGCGCTCAACGAGCGTGGCGAGACCGACATTATCTGTGTCGATAATCTCACTCAGGCCGATAAATTCAAAAACCTGGTCGATTGCGAGATCGCGGATTACATCGACAAGGAAGATTTCATCGAACTGCTGTTGGAAGGCGCTTGGGAGGACGACATCGCGGCGATTTTCCATGAAGGCGCCTGCTCCGACACCATGGAGACCGACGGCTGCTACATGATGGATAACAACTACCGCTACACGGTAACCCTGTTCGATTATTGCCAGGCAGATGAAGTACCCTTCCTGTACGCCTCATCGGCCAGCGTATACGGCGGCGGCACGGTGTTCAAGGAGGAGCGTTCGCATGAAGGCCCGCTCAATGTGTACGGCTATTCCAAGTTTTTATTCGACCAATACGTGCGCCGCAATTGGAACCACCTCACGGCGCAAGTCGCGGGCTTCCGCTACTTCAATGTTTACGGCCCGCGCGAGCAGCACAAGGGGCGCATGGCTTCGGTCTCTTTTCATTTGTTCAATCAATACATGGCCACCGGCAAAGTGCGTTTGTTCGAAGGCAGCGGCGGTTACAGTAATGGCGAGCAGCGGCGCGATTTCATATCGGTGGAAGATGTGGTGAAAGTGAACCTGCATTTTCTCGACAACCCGGAACGCTCCGGCATTTTCAATGTGGGCACGGGCCGCGCGCAGACCTTCAATGATGTGGCGGTCGCCACCGTGAATGCGTGCCGCCGCGCGAAAGGCGAGACCGAACTGAGCCTGGGAGAATTGCAGCAGCAAGGCATCCTCGAATACATCGATTTCCCCGAAGCGTTGAAGGGGAAATACCAGAATTTTACCCAGGCCGATATTTCCCATCTGCGCATTGCGGGGTATGACGCACCGCTCCTCACCGTCGAGGAAGGCTGTTCACTTTATGTGCAGCACTTACTAAAGTCGGCTTAAGGAGAAGATCATGCCGTATTACGTGTACAAAATTGATAATTACCCGGTGCGGCAATTGGCGCTGCTCGCGAGCTTCGATAATTTTAAAGCAGCCAGCGCCGAGGCCAAGGCGCGCCGCAACGCGATGCAGCTTGCTAATGGCCAGGCCGTGAAAGTGATGTTCGCCGAGTCGGAACTGGAAGCCGAAGATATGCTGTCCCAAGTACGGGAAGCGCCACCCACCACCGGCGAGGATTACTGAGTCCTACACCTACGCCATGTTGGACGAGAACGCCTACCGCAATGCCTATACGGAGGTGAACCCGCTCCAGTGCGTATTTGAGCGTGCGATATTGTGCCGTTGCTGCGGCTGCGAGCATGTGATCAAGCGCAACATCGCCGAGCGTGAAGCCGCCGGTTGTTTGGACGCCGCCGCGCATGCCTTATGCGTGGAACTGAAGAAAGAATTGCGGCGGGCGGCGGCATTTACCCTCAAGCTCGCGCATCCGGATGAGCCGGTTCCACACACCAAAGAACTTAAGTTGCAATGCGGGGGATTATTGGGTGTTGAGCGGGCATTGGTGCCCGATGCGGCAGGGCCGGTCGCCAACATTATCGGCGTGTTGAGCGCCGCGGTGCAGCAATACGGCAGCCTAGCGAGTTTGCCGTATCAAGAGATCGTTCACGCCATTCACGTCTACGAGCCGCGACCCAGGCGCAGGTAGTTGTCGGTTCGCGGTGGCCGGTACTTTCTCTAAGAAAGTAAACGCGCCACGTTTCCGCGGCGGGCCATTCCCACCGTACAAGCTTTTTGAATTTTGTTTTTTCATCACGCTTCCTAGTCCGGATTGTTTGATATACATCGGCCGGATTAGGGCGTTCTTGAACTCAGTCAGCGTTTTTTCGAACTCGGTATGGACTGAGGTACTCCCTGCGCTAAGGATAACTTGCCAAAGAACGCAAAAGACAACAATGCCAGAAGCATAGGGTGAGGCTGTTATGACTTCGAAAGTTTCCCGGTTTTGATTAGGCTGATGACGCTGCCGCGTGTGGCGGCATCATCATCGAAACCGCCGTGAGTGGTGCTCTGGCTTGCGCCGAGCGGCGCCGGCCAAGCTTGCACATGCTTCAAGCCGAGGGAGGCGATGTGTTGATCAAAATATTTCTCCATGCCCAGGATCGGTGTGGGCACGCCATGTTCGAACGATTCCGATACCAAATACAGTAGCGAGCGTGAATAGTACAAAATCGGCTTGCACGTTGGGTCGGCTTGCTCCGTCACATCGGTGAGATGAAATTGATTCAAGCGCTTCACTTTGCCGTCTTTCAATTGCGGCAACACGGTTTGGTTGAAAAGTTCTACGGTGACCGCCGGCGCCATGAAATTCACGCTTTCGAATGTCCAACCCAGTTTGCACAAGCGATCGACGACATAGCTGTGCACGATCGCGCCCGCTGAGTGGCCGATCAAATGAAGGCGTACTGGTGTTTTGGTGAACCAGGGCGACTGCATCGCGCGCTCATACAAAATGCGGCCACCGCTGTCACGGCCGGAAGAAATAGCGTCGCCGTTTTGCTTCATCTCACCCCAAATCGCTGTACCCGGCGTGGCCAGCAGGCGCTCCAAACGTTGGTTCCAGAAACGCTTCAACTGATCGCCTATACCGGCGGTAGGGCGCGGCTGCTCGCTGATTAAATCCGCGAGGCGATTCTTCAGCGTGGCCCAGAGATCCGTTTCCCACATCAAAAAGATCGGTAATATTTTCGCTTCGTACAGCGCGGGTATCCAGTTTGCGGCGGTTTGTGCTGCGTCTTCCTCGCTGGTCAAGCCGCCGTGCGCATAGATCGCTATATCAGTTGGCGCGCTGCCCTTCAGCCCCCATTGCTTGCGTGCCTCGGCGATGTGAACATTGACCAGCGCATCAACATCCCCGACTTGTGTGCGGAACTGGCCCGTATTGGAAAGCCGGCCGTTGTTTTCCATGTTGATGATGAAGGGAGCGATTTCGCGGTTGCGCAATACATTATCGCTGGCCAGTTTGACCCGGCCACGCGCCATGCGCAGCGAGATCGAGCCAGCGATTTCGATGTGCTGGTCGGTCACCACACCGCTTTGCGCCACCCAGCAATCCATCGCATTCTCCAGCCAATCTTCATAGGTGAGGATGGCCAAGCCGCCGCTTCCCCAGCCAGCGCCCCAGGAGTTTTGCAGGATAAACCCTGCACGCGTATAGCCGACAATAATGAACGCGTGACCTCCATCGTCTGCTGCGGATTCTTTTAAAGGAATCGGCCAGTAGCCACCCTTGGGTGATTTCGCCTGATCACCTTCCAGCCAGCCGGCATGACAAATCGCACTGGCGTAGAGAATACCCACCTCGTTCAACGCCATATGCATATCGGTGATTGAACGCGACTCAACCCGATAGTAAGCGCCGAGCGGACGCTGCGCGGCATCCAGCCACCAATCATCTTGCGGCTTCTTCGCGGCGGCGGGCATATCGAGCTTCTTCCACAATTCCAAGCGGCAGGCGCCGTGCTTGTACCAGCCCTTCATCGCGCCGCGCAGGCTGGATCCGGCATCTTCAATATACCCCGGAAATTCATCATAGCGCCGCGCCATCGAGTAGAGCATGTAGGGTGAAATCTGCGGTGCTTGGGGGTTCCAACTACGCAACAGAAAATTGACAACATTGGATAACGCAAACCCCGTGCAAGCACTGGTGTTTCCTTGGTTTAACACCGGCAAGGCTATTTGGGGTGACAGCTCGTTGCCCGGCGTGACAGCGATCGCGGGCATATAGGGCCGGTCGCGCAAATCCAGCCGATCCGGCACCACGTTGCGCTTGGGGATTTTTCCACTTGATTGAGCCATCGAACACTCCTTGATGATGTTGCTTGGATGATCGGGAATTTTTCGCGCCGGATGCACGCGTCAATCTATTTACCATAGCACAGCAAAATGGCTATGGCGGGAGGCTGAGGGGGCGGGGTTACTTGCGGAAAGGGGAGTGCAATTCTGTCGTCCCGCTCACGGTAGGCCAGGGATCGGCCTGAATCGTGGAAGGGTTGTCGATGGTATTGGCATTGATCGGCAGCAAGCGCGCAGGTCGCTCGCGTTTTATCTTGGCCAGCACGAACAAGGCGCCAATCACCGGCGCCAACCAAATGAGTAGCACGTAAGGGATGCTATATCGTCCCAAGCGGCGCACAACGCGAGTCGATGCGATTAAATTAGCGCAGAGCAAGGCCAAGCCGGCTGCGATCAAAATGGCAATTTCCAGATTAGACATAGATTCTCCTGAAGCTTTTTGCTTTATCGGCGCGACGGCACTTAAATTTAGATTCAATTTGAGAAGGAGTGTAAATCTAACTTAAGTTTCATTTCGCGCCTTGCTATCGGTATGTCATTGCTGGGATGTCAGGTGCGTCGATTAATGTGCAGGGGTAGAGTATTATTCGGAATAGGCATCCGCCGCTGAAAGGCAGCACGGGCCGTCACTAGGGATATCACATTGGCAAAACCAAACTACCAATTCGAGAAACGTCAGAAAGAACTGGAAAAGAAAAAGAAGCAGGAACAAAAACGCCTGCGCAAACTGGCGGAGCATCAACCACCAGGCGAAGGCGAGGCAGCCGACCAAGCCGAAGCGCCGCAGGCAGGCGATTCCGGCGACGCTTCTACTAGCTAAATCTGCCGCTAGGCTTCTGCCGTCCATTCTAATTCGTCATCAAGCGTATCTTGCGCTTGCTGACGACATTCCATAGCGCGTATCCCGCGCCACCGTTCCGACCGCATCGAAAATTATTGGCATCATTTGGATGTAAGGTTTCTTGCTGCCGTGAACATTGAGGTCTATCTTTAATTAAGCCCATTAAAGAGGAGCTTATTCCCATGTTTTCGCAAGCAATGGAAAAAACGGTAGCGGAACTGACTGCCCCGACCAAAGGTATTCTCGCCGCAGACGAAAGCGCTGGCACGATCGAGAAGCGATTCAAGAACATCGATGTTGTCTCCACCGAGGAAAACCGGCGCAGCTATCGGGAATTGTTATTTACCGCGCCAGGGTTGTCCGACTACATCAGCGGCGTGATTTTGTTCGAGGAAACGCTGAAACAGAAAAGCGCAGCGGGTATAGCCTTGCCGCAGGTACTGGCGGCACAAGGCATCGTGCCCGGCATTAAAGTGGATAAGGGCACGCAAGCTTTGGCGAATTTTCCCGGCGACAAGGTGACGCATGGATTGCAAGGCTTGGCCGAACGGCTTGCCGGCTATAAAGAGCTGGGCGCGCGCTTTGCGAAATGGCGCGCGGTGATCACCATCGGCGATGGCCTGCCTTCGACCCGCGCGATTGAAGTGAACGCCGACAGCCTGGCGCGCTATGCGGCGATCTGCCAGGAACTCGACATCGTGCCGATTGTGGAACCGGAAGTCTTGATGGACGGAAGCCACAGCATCGAGCGCTGCGCCAGTGTGACGGAAGAGGTGCTGGAGACCGTGTTCCACGCGCTGCTCCGGCATCGCGTGCAACTGGAATATATGCTGCTGAAGCCCAACATGGTGCTGCCCGGAAAAGATTGCCCGCAACAGGCCACGGCGCAGGAAATTGCCGCAGCGACGCTGATTTGTTTTCGGCGTACGGTGCCGGCTGCTGTGCCGGG
>MEQN01000072.1:197-2688 GCA_001770235.1 Betaproteobacteria bacterium RBG_16_58_11 | reverse complement strand
AGCAGCCGTGGGCTTTGAGTTTTTCCTATGGCCGTGCATTGCAGGCGCCGGCGCTCAAAGCGTGGCATGGCGTGGCCGCCAATCGGGTGGCGGGGCAACAGGCCTTGCTGAAACGGGCGCGTCTCAACAGCGCGGCGCGGCAAGGGAAATATACTGCTTCGATGGAAGCCGGCTAGACCAATCTGGTCATTTCGCGGGGGCGTGCCGGGGAAATGGGCTTAGTGGGGAGTGCGCTGTAGCAAGTTGATCAATTGAAAAGTGATCAGGGCTAGCGTCATGATGATGGCGAAGAAGATCAGGCTGCGTTGTTCGAAACGCTTGCCGCGCGCGCTCTCGATACGGTTTAGCAACCAGTTTGAAAACAAGTACAAGCCGGCTGCCACCAGTGTGAAATAGATGATGTCCACGGTATTTCCCCTCTTGAATTTTCTAGGATTATAGCGCCAAAACCCGGCCAGCTTGGGGCGCCGCAGGCCGGCGCTCAATCCTTTTTCTGTTCCAAAATAAATCCGGCGCCCTCATCCTGCCCAAGCACTTTGACGAGATAGGGCATGGTTTCCTTCAGCATCGCGTGCAGTGTCCACGGCGGGTTGATGATGAACATCCCACTGCCATGCATCCCAATCCCCTCAGCGGCGGGCGTGCGCACGGGGAGGGCGACATGCAGCCAGTTTTTACCCACCAAGCGTTTTAATTTGTCCGGCAGTTGTTCGGACTCGGGTTTTGCAAGCTGGGGGTACCACAGCGCATAGAGGCCGGTACTAAAACGCGGCAGATTATCGCGCAGCGCATGCAGCACATGCTGATAGTCCTCGCGCATTTCATACGAAGGGTCAATCAGGATCAGCCCCCGGCGCGGCGCGGGTGGGAGCAAGGCCTTCAATCCAGCGAAGCCATCGCTGGCGGCGATGGTGACGCGGCGCCCTGCATCCTTAAAATTTTCCTGCAAGTGGCGGGCGTCGCTGCTGTGGAGTTCAAACAGCCGCAGCCGATCTTGTTCGCGCATCGCGTGCAAGGCCAGCCAAGGCGAGCCGGGGTAGAAGCGTAATTTTCCATCCGGATTCAAAGCGCGCACCAGGTCGACATACTCCACGAGCGCGGCAGATAAATCCGGGCGTGACCAGAGGCGGCCGATGCCCGCTTCGTACTCGTTCAACTTCGTGGCATAACCGCTCTCCAGCACGTAAAGACCGGCGCCGGCATGGGTGTCGATCACCCAGAAGGGTTTGTCCTTCTGCTTGAGATACTGGATCAATTGCACCAGCAGCAGATGTTTCAAAACATCGGCGTGATTGCCGGCGTGGAAGGCGTGGCGGTAGCTGAGCATAGAGTGAGGTTAGACCGGCAAAGACAAGCGTAACAGGATGGGCGACGAAAACTTATTGCTTAACATCGCTGTCTTGCGTGGGTTCCGCCAAGCGGCTGGCCAGCACTTTATCGACGCGCTTGCCGTCTAAGTCGACCACTTCAAGCCGCCACTTTTCCCACTGCGCCGAGTCGCCGGTATGCGGTAGATGGCCGAGCAGCCACATCATCATTCCGCTGAGGGTGTGATAGCGGCCTTTTTCTTCCTCCGGCGCTTCTTGAAGCTCGAGACGATCTTTCAACTCGGGAATCGGGATCATGCCATCCAACAGCCATGATCCATCCTCGCGCTGCACCGCCCATGCATCCTCGATGTTGCGCGATTTGAATTCCCCGGTCACGGCTTCCAGCACGTCTTGCAGCGTCACCAGGCCCTGTATCTCGCCGTACTCGTCGATCACGAAAACCATTGGCGTCGCAGAAGTCCGCAATTGTTCCAGCAGTTCCATGCCGGTCAGCGATTCCGGTACGTAAACG
This sequence comes from Betaproteobacteria bacterium RBG_16_58_11, assembly GCA_001770235.1. Classification (GTDB taxonomy): domain Bacteria; phylum Pseudomonadota; class Gammaproteobacteria; order Burkholderiales; family Thiobacteraceae; genus RBG-16-58-11. The sequence goes on along the minus strand of MEQN01000072.1, from coordinate 846 downwards.
CATGGCTGGAGCTGGGCGGCGAGATCGGTTTTTCCGGTTTGATGGAGTTGCGTGAACAGCTGCTTGGCGGTGATCACACCCACAATGTCGTGCAGCCCGCCCCGGCAGACCGGGAACCGGGAATGGTTGGATTCCGACACGCGCTTCAGATTTTCTTCGAGCGGCTGGCTGATGTCCAAGAACACAATGTCGCCGCGCGGGATCATGAGCGATCCGATCTGCCGGTCGTCCAGGCGGAACACATTGCGCAGCATTTCATGCTCTTGTTTCTCGATGATTCCCGACTCCGAGCCTTCCTCCAGCATGGCGTGAATATCTTCCTCCGTCACGCTGGAGCCGCCCAAGTCGCGCTTGCCCATCAGCCGCAGAATCGCGTCGGTCGAGAATGTCAGCAAGCGAACGAAAGGGCGCGATACCACGGCCAGAAACTGTATTGGCCTCGCGACCAGCCGGGCAATGCCTTCCGAATTGAATTGCGCCATGCGTTTGGGCACGAGCTCGCCGATGACGATGGACACGTAGGTGATGACCACGACGACGAGCGTAGTTGCGCCGACTTCGCTCGACTGCTGATCGATGCCGAGTGACTGCAGCCAGACGGCGAAAGGAGCGGCGAGCGCCGCTTCGCCCACGATGCCGTTCAAGATGC
>MEQN01000072.1:0-165 GCA_001770235.1 Betaproteobacteria bacterium RBG_16_58_11 | reverse complement strand
TCCTCGCCCAGGCGCATGGCCAGTTTAGAGGAGGCATCCCCATCTGCGGCGAGTCGTGCCAATCGACCGCGCCGAGCGGTTACCAGGGCGATTTCGGACATGGCGAAGGCACCGTTGAGAAGAATCAGCGCAATGAGAATGAAAATTTCCATGGGGCTATCCTAT
>MEQN01000071.1:29645-29857 GCA_001770235.1 Betaproteobacteria bacterium RBG_16_58_11 | reverse complement strand
CGCCGGCAAGGGGTACATGGCTGACGACATAGCGATGCTTGCCGGATGCCTCGGGCGCAATGTCATCCACGAGTTGAATTCGGATATTAACGTCTTCTCCCATACGCTCTTTCAGTCCCATTTTGATCTTGCGTAGCGATGCTTCGCGCCAATTCGTATTCGGCACCACCAGCACTTCCACATCGCGCAACGCGTGCTGTATCAGCTTGAAC
>MEQN01000071.1:29369-29501 GCA_001770235.1 Betaproteobacteria bacterium RBG_16_58_11 | reverse complement strand
GCACCATGTCGCCGGTGCGATAACGAAGAAAGGGCTGCGCATCGGAACACAAGCCGCTCATGACCGCCTCGCCCGCCTCCCCCGGCTTGACCGGATGGCCTTGCGGGTCGAGGACTTCCAGCAAAATGCTTT
>MEQN01000071.1:29237-29337 GCA_001770235.1 Betaproteobacteria bacterium RBG_16_58_11 | reverse complement strand
TCGTGGGCGGTGAAGCCGATGTCGCGGCTGCCGAACTCATTGGCCACCGGCACGCCAAACACTTCCTGAATTAGCGCGCGCTGGTGGGGAAAAAGCGGCT
>MEQN01000071.1:28979-29193 GCA_001770235.1 Betaproteobacteria bacterium RBG_16_58_11 | reverse complement strand
ACGCCCCGCTCCTTTGCATGCGCCGCCAGCAAGGCCACCGAACTGGCGTAGCCGTAGAGACATCGCGGTTGCCAAGACTGAATGGCCTGGACGTAAGCATCCATCTGCACAGGCGACATATCGAATGCGTTCAGCACCATCTGATTCACCAAACGATCACGCAAGGTTTTGATGCGATCCGTTTTATTGAGCTCGACTGGTGCACCCCACAAAT
>MEQN01000071.1:28497-28923 GCA_001770235.1 Betaproteobacteria bacterium RBG_16_58_11 | reverse complement strand
GACGCTGCCGGCCGTAATAAAAGATCAACGGCTTGCCGCTCGACCCGCCCGTGTTATAGCGAAACGTTCCGCCCGGCGCGTCACGCCAAACCAACTGATCGCGATGGGCAGCCGCATCGGCTTTGTCCATGGTGGGCAGTTTTTGATAATCGACAAGCGTGAGGGGGTACGTGAGGTCGAGTCCGGCGGTTTGAATGCGCGCCGCATGCCAAGGGCAATGCTGTGCCGCCACGCCCAGTAGCGCTTGCAGTTTTTGCAACTGAAGCTGCTCTATTTCTGGACGCGATAGCCATTGCGAGCGTTCCAGTTCACGCAAATAATTAAACGTCGGGCGCCGCAGCAGTTGCTCTTGTAAACGGTAGATCGCGCCACCCATCAAGGCGTTTATCGACAATTTGCTCACTGGCTCTCCGCAACGGTTTGCGC
>MEQN01000071.1:28182-28418 GCA_001770235.1 Betaproteobacteria bacterium RBG_16_58_11 | reverse complement strand
GCCAAGCCGGCTTCGGACAAGCGCCGCGCAAGATCCGGCGCGGTCAACACTTGTATCAAGGCTTGCGCCATGGCCTCTGGATCGCGTGGCGGAAATAGCAGCGCGGTGCGCCCATCCTCCACCAGAAAAGGAACCCCGCCCACATTGGTGCTGACGACCGGTACGCCGCTGGCCAATGCCTCCAGGACGGATATAGGCATATTATCGGCAAGACTGGGATTGATCATCACATCTGC
>MEQN01000071.1:26925-27876 GCA_001770235.1 Betaproteobacteria bacterium RBG_16_58_11 | reverse complement strand
GTAAATCCAAAGCGGCCAAACACTTCCTGGAGAAAACCGGATGGCACAATCAACCTATCCGTTCGCGCCAAACTTGGTTTCATCCAGCGCAAGGCGCGGGTAAGAAAACTCTCTGCCTCACCGCCCCGATAGTTAACGACCACCGCACGTCCGCGCAACTTGGCGATCCAGATGGCCGGTGCTGCATATAAATGCCAGGACCAACCCGAGTTGGCCATGATGTGAAACAAATCAACGCGGCCTGCAGCTCGCCACAAATGAAAAAAATACGGCAGCAAGCGGAACACAGCGCGCAGCCCTTTGATGTGGCCAACCCAGTGTGGCCGGTAGGGCGCGTTCACTTGCACCAACTCCACGCCGACCCCTTCTTGCGCCAGCAGCTCAGCCAATTGCCGGGTTTGATTGGCCATGCCGCCCGAGGGTGGTGGCAAGGGGCCGATGAGGGCGATGCGTAACTTGGTAGGGTTCATCGCTTGGCGAGCACCGTTTGATACACGCTTTGGTAGCGCGCCACGGATACCTTCCAATTGCGCTCCGTCTCCACGAAGCGGCGGCCCGCTTGTTTCAGCGCAGGCCAATGCTCGGCTGAGTGGAGCAAGCCCAAGACTTTATCCGCCAAGGATTGCGCATCGCCTGCTTTAAACAACACGCCGGTTTCACCATCGCGAATCAGCTCCTTATGACCGCCCACGTCGGATGCCACAAACAAGCGGCCCTGCGCCATGGCTTCTAATGGCTTCAAGGGCGTAACCAATTCAGTGAGGCGCATCGAGTGACGCGGGTACACCAGCACGTCCACCAAGTCGTAGTAGCGATTCACTTCGCTGTGGGGCACGCGGCCGCTGAACACCACCTTGTCCGCAATGCCGAGTTGCTGCGCTTGCTGTTTCAGTGCATCGTCTTGCGGCCCGCCGCCAACTAACAAAACACGCGCATCCGGTGCTTGGTCGA
>MEQN01000071.1:23482-26884 GCA_001770235.1 Betaproteobacteria bacterium RBG_16_58_11 | reverse complement strand
CATAGAACGAGCCGATGAAGCCCAGCACGCGCGCACCGCTTAGGCCAAGCTGCGCTTTCAGTGCTTCGTCCGGCGCACCGCCGACGGAGAATTTTTCGATATCGACCGCGTTGGGAATCACTGTCACCTTATTTGAAGCGATGCCGCGCGCAACGATGTCGGCACGCAAGCCTTCGCAAATCGTGGTGACGGCATCGACATTTTTGAAGGCGTAAGTTTCCAGCGAGCGCGTGAGGCGGTAACGCGGGCTGCCTTCGCGCGTGGAGCCATGATCCACCGCAGCGTCCTCCCAGAAGGCGCGTACTTCATACACCACCGGAATACCCCAGCGATGCGCCGCGCGTAGTGCGGGAATGGCATTCAGCACTGGCGAGTGCGCATGCACGATGTCAGGCCGCACGATATCCAGCACCTCGTCCAGCCGCCGCTCCAGCGCCAGCATATCGGCCAACTGATTCAGCACCGGCAACTTGCTCATCAGCCCCGCCGGGGGCGCGGTGCGGAAAAAATGCAGCCCATCCACGTCTTCTTCCGCCACCCTGCATTTGATCTGCCGCGGGCCTGTCAGGTGAAAGGTATCCCAACCCAAGGCGCGCTGCTCGCGCAGAATCGCGGCGCTGCGGAAGGTGTAGCCGGAATGCAGCGGGATGGAATGGTCGAGGACGTGGAGGATGCGCATGGTTACTTCGTCAAGCTAGTTGGTCACGGCTGAATTTTGCCGCAAGAACGATTCAAACATCAGCAACGTCCACAGCGCCGTGCTGTAATCGCGCAAGCCGGATTGATGCTGCTCCACCAACTCGCTCAGATAGTCGGCGTTGAAGTAGCCGGTCTGCGCCAGCACCGGGCCGAGTACGGCGCTGCGCACTTTCTCTTTCAGCGGGCCGCGGAACCAACTGGCCAGGGGCACGGCGAAGCCCATTTTTTTACGGTAAAGAATATCGTCAGGCAGGTAGGGCTCCATGGTTTTTTTGAAAATGTATTTGCCTTCGCGCCCATTTAATTTTAACGAGGGCGGTATGCACGACGCCCATTCCACCAGCTTGTGATCGAGCAGCGGTTCGCGCACTTCGAGCGCGTGCGCCATGCTGGCGCGATCGACTTTGGTGAGGATGTCGCCGACCAAATAAGTTTTAATGTCGAGGTATTGCACGCGGGCGAGCGGCTCATCCGTGGGCGAGTGGGCATCGTGGCGCTGCATGACCTCGACCGCGCGATAGCCTTGCAGCTCGCGCTTGAAGCTGGGGCTGAACAAGCGCTCGCGCATGGCATCGCTCCACAGCGAGATGCTGTGGAAGTAGCCTTCGACCGAATCGCGCGCCATGCCTTCGAGCGTGGCTTTGGCGCGGAAGATTTTTGGAGCCCAATCGGCTTTGGGATAAACACGGCCCAGCATGCCGAACAAGGGGCGGCGTATGGCGGTAGGCACGAGCCCGCGCATGCGCTCTTCATTCATGTGCCAGCGATAGCGCCGGTAGCCGGCGAAATTTTCATCGCCGCCATCGCCGGATAAGGCGACGGTGACGTTCTTGCGCGCCAGCTCGCATACGCGGTAAGTCGGGATCGCCGAGCTGTCGGCATACGGCTCATCGTAAATCGCCGCCAACTTGTCGATGAGATCGAAATCGTCCGGATCGACTTGCTCCACGCGGTGATTGGTTTTATAGCGGGTGGCGATTTGTGCGGCGTATTCGGATTCATTGAAGGCCGGGTCGCCGAAGGAAATGGAGCAGGTGTTCACCGGCTCGTTCGACAAGCCCGCCATCATCGCCACTACCGCACTCGAATCCACGCCACCGGACAGGAAAGCGCCCAGCGGCACTTCGGATACCAGACGTATCTTGATCGATTCACGCAGCAGGCGCAGCAACTCTTCTTGCGCTTCTTGTTCCGTGATCGCGGCGATGGGCTGGAACGGCACATCCCAATATTCGCGCGGCTGCGGTATGGGCTGGCCGCGTTTGAGGGTGAGGGTATGGCCGGGGGGCAGCTTGTATGAATTCTGGTAGATGGTGCGCGGTTCGGCGATATAACCGTAGGCAAAATATTCTTCGATGGCGCACGGATCAATCTCGCGCCCGCAGGCCGGATAGGCAGTCAAGGCTTTGAGTTCGGAGCCGAAGATCAGCATGCCGTCTTGCGCGAAACCGTAGTACAGCGGCTTCACCCCCATGCGGTCGCGCGCCAGGAACAGCGTTTCCTGATTGCGGTCCCACAAGGCAAACGCGAACATGCCGCGAAAGCGATCCACACAGGCTTCGCCCCATTGCTCCCAGGCGTGCACGATGACTTCGGTGTCGCAACGCGTGCGAAAGGTATGGCCCAGCGCTTGCAGCTCGGGAATCAGATCGACGAAGTTGTAGATTTCGCCATTGAACACCACGACCACACTGCCGTCTTCGTTGAACAGGGGTTGATGGCCGGAGGAGAGATCGATGATGGACAAGCGTCGATGGGCCAAGCCGACGCCCGGCTCGGTATGCAAGCCGCCCTCGTCCGGACCGCGATGAAACTGCGCTTCGTTCATGCGCGAGAGCAGCGTGCCGTCGATGGGGCGCTTGTCCTGTGGATCGAATATTCCGGCTATGCCGCACATGGGTTTGTTCTCTTGATCATTAGTTTTGTTTTATTGAGAGGGGTTTCTACTGGCGTTGCTGCTCGCAGGTATTGGGGTGTGCGCTAGCAGTAGTTTTTCAATAAACTGCTTGGCCTTCTATTTGTTAGTAAGATCATCGCAGATACCTGCTAATGTCTAGGGCGCCATGAAATACCCCTAAAATATCAATTGAGCCTGATGTCTTTAACAGATAGGCGATGCGGTAGTGTCCATAAAGTAAGATTCTGATCTCGCCTTCTGCTTCCGCTCTATATTTATGACCAATTTCAGGAAAGCTGCGCAGCACTTGTGCTTTTTCGTAGATACCGCGGATAACTTTTCGGGCCGCGCCGGGATTATCAACCGCAATGTAATCCTGAATGTCGCGCAGCCACCACTGCGCCTCCTCAGTCCACTTTATTTCTACCATGCGCGAATCCGATGCTCCATTTCTTCATTTGTCAAAACGCGCCCGTTCCGCGAATCGGCGAGGCCGCGCTCAACCATTTTTTCAAATGCCAACTCGCGCATGATCTCTTCGTACGTCGCATCATCCGGTTGGGATTGAATAACTTCCGTCATTTTCTCTTTTACGTTCAACATAGTTGCCTCCTATCTCTAATCGGAAAAGCAGCCTCAATTTGCGGGTGCTAGTTGCCTAGCCAACATGCCGGCTGGAAGCCGGCGCTACAGTTCGCCCGGTATGGATTCAGATCAAAAAAACGCACCGGCCATGTAGCGCCGGCACTCCTTGGCGTTAAGAGCATATCGTACACACGCAAATACCCATCCACCATGGCTTCCAT
>MEQN01000071.1:10661-23475 GCA_001770235.1 Betaproteobacteria bacterium RBG_16_58_11 | reverse complement strand
CTACTTTTGGCCTAAGTAAGCGCATCCCCTTCACCCCCTCCCCAACACCCCGTCATACACCCCCAAATAATCCCGCGTCATCGCCTCCAAGCTAAAGCGTGTTTCCGCGCGTAGCCGCGCGGTGCGGCCCTGGACATCGATGCGCACCGGATTCTCCAAATACTTAAGCAATGCCTGTGCCATCGCATCGGGCTGTGCGGGCGGCACGAGCAGGCCGGTGACGCCTTCTTCGACCATCTCCGGATTGCCGCCGACGTGGGTGGCGATGACCGGCAGGCCGCTCGCCATGGCCTCTAAAATCGTGTTGGATATGCCCTCTCCCAGCGAGGGCAGCGCGAATAGATCGAAGGCGCGCAGCATCTCGGGCACATCTTCACACTCGCCAGCCAGCCAGATGAGGCGTTCGGCTTTCTTGGAGCGCACCAATTCCTCGCACTGGGCGCGGGTGGGGCCGTCGCCCACGATGACCATGCGCACCCGCTCGCGCCCATTCGGCACGAGCTTGACCAGCTTCACGAAGGCGCGGATGAGTGTCGGAAAATCCTTCACTTCGGCCATGCGCCCGACACTGCCGATGACGAACTCGCTTCCGCGCATGAATCCTGGCGGGCCGAGGCGCACGCGGGAGCCTTCGTGCGGCTTGAAACGGGAAATATCCACCCCGTTGTAAATTTGCGTGATGCGCGCCGAATCCACGCCCACGGTATCACCCAGCCAGCACGCCAGATCCTTGCTCACGGCGATATAGCGCGTCACCAAGGGGCGCGCCGCTATGCGCAGCAGGTTGTATTTGCGGTTCTTGCCGTGCAGATCGAATACATCACGGCCGTGCTCGCCGTGCACGCGCGCACGAATCCCCACTGCCGCCGCCGTGAATTGGCATTCCAGCGCCGACAGGTTGCGCGTGTGGACGATGGCGGGTTTAAGCTCGCGCAATAATTTTGCCAGCCGCCAATGCACGGCCAGGTCTTTACCCGTCTGCTTGTTCAGCGCATAGAATTTCACCGCGGGGTTCACGATGCGCTGCGCGTAATCGCTATAGCTCCCCAGGCTGATGACGGCGTGCCGGTAGCGCGACGGCGGTATCTGGTTGAGCAGATTCACCATGCCGTTCTCCAGCCCGCCCACGTCAAAGTGGGCGACCACGTGCGCGATCAGCGGCGGGTTACCGGCCATGCCTGTTTGCCGCTTGATCGAGGCTGGCTTCGATCGCCGGCAGCATGTCGGCGATGAAGCCTTGCAGCACCGGCGCCGTTTGCGCCGGGTTGCCCTCGTATGGGGTGAAAACCACAATCGATGCGCCGTCATCGCGCAGGCCCAGCACCTTGCTCAGCGCCAGCCGCATCTTGCCCAGATAGATATTATTCATGTGGCGGCCGTTGATGCGATCCCACTCCCAGATCAATAGCCGCTGAGAATTTGACTTCAGCAATGTCTGCGTCACCGGCACGCTCGCGCCGCCCACGGCGACGGGGCGCGCTGATTCGCCCATGTTGTTCCACACCGGATGCTTTTGCGGAATCATGATGTTTTGCGAATTGATGAGCTCCGCGCCTTGGTGCTGGGTGCGGTAATACGCCACATACACGCCGACGGTTTTGCCCTCGCGTGTGTAAGTGCCCAGCCACTCGGCGCTGGCGTTTAGATAGTGCGGCTTCCAATCCGCCAGCGGGGTTGTTTGCGCTTGCCAGCCCTTGGCCGGAACCGGCGCGGGAATCGCCACTTCGACCTTAACGGCCGAGCGCGCATCCAGAAAATGCGCGTAGAGCGCCCAGGGCAGGGTGACGGCGATCATCAAGGCGATGGCCTTGATGAATGCGCTGCGCTCGACCGCTCGCCCCGGCGCCGTTGATGCGATCTTTTCCGTCTCGGGCGCCTCGTCTTCGCGCCAAAACGCGCCGATCCAGAATAGCAGCAGCATCACCAATCCGAAAAACACCCAGCCGTAAATATAGTGGTCCACGCCCAGGGCCAATTGCATGTCGGAGAGATGCGCGATCATCACGATCATGTAGGCGCGCAGGCCGTTGGCGATAATCGGCACCAAAATCGATAGCAGGCTGAATATGATGCGCCGCTTGGCGCTGCGGTAGGTGAGGTAGGCATAGAGCGTACCCAAGGTGAACGAAGCGATCAGATAGCGCAGCCCGCTACAGCCTTCCACGACCGACCATTGGCCTGATGGGATGGTGAAGAAGGTGCCTTCGCGGTAGACCGGCATGCCCGTGATCTGCAGCGCGGTGACGACGAAATCGGCGGTGAAATTCATCAGCGGCGGAATCAGGAACTCGCCGAATGGCACCGCAAGCAAGAGGAAGGCGAGCGGGAACAGAATGGTGCGCACCGCGCGCCAGCCCAACATGCCCCAGACGATCAGCGGAATCGAAGCGACCGCTGCATATTGCTCGATGACCTGCACGCCGCCTGCGTGCGCCAAGAGCCAGCCGCTGCCGAGCGCCGGCAACAACAACGCGGCGCGCCAGTCGGGACGATAATCCGCCGCCAATAATTCGGCGCGGCGCTGCCAAATCAGGTAGGCGCTGATGGGAAAAATAATGTAGCCGTGAGCGAAGGTTTCGGAGCGCTCCCAGATCGCGGCTATCGAAACGAAGGTCGGCCAGAAAATAGCCAGCAGCGCGCACAGCGCGAGCGCGGTCAGCCAGAGCGGCAAGCGTTTGTCGGTGGAAGTGATTGAATTATTCAAGGTGGGGTCCGATTTGTTGAGTTTTCACAAAATAGATGACGCACAAGCAAATCCCCCCTCTCCCCCCTTTTTCAAAGGGGGGAACCCTCTTAGATCCGCATAAAGAAGGTTCCTCCCTTTGGAAAAGGGAGGATAGGAGGGATTTCGCAAAGACGTCAAACGCGTCAGGCATTTACTTAGACCTCAATAGGTTGATCCATATCCATTTCAATCTAGGCCGCATGCGCATGGGCGCTGGCATCCATTGCCACGGGCGCCGAGCCGCGCAGCAATTGCTCAACGATGCGTAAATGCCCCGCCCAGGAATAGTCGCTCACCACACGCTCGCGCGCAGCGGCGCCCATCTCCGGCGCTTGGCCGGCGATGGCGTAATTCACTTGAGCAGCGAAAGCGGCGGCGTCCGTGGCCAGCAAAATTTCCTTGCCGGGCGTGGCCTCGATGCCTTCCAGCGCTTGCTCGGAGACCACGGTGGGCTTGGCCATGGCCATTGCCTCCAGCACTTTATTTTGAATGCCGCGCGCGATACGCAGCGGCGCGACCGCCACGGCGGCATGCGCCATATAGGGGCGCGTATCCGGCACGGCACCCGTTACGCGCACGCCGTTCGCATGCGCCAACGCTTGCACTTCTGCTGTGGGCCGCGAACCGACGATGTAGAAATGCGCAGCGGGATGCGCGCGCTTGATGCCGGGAAATATTTCGCGCGCGAACCAGGTCACCGCATCAACATTGGCCCAATAATCCATGGCGCCGGTAAACACAATGGCGCGCTCATCCATGGGATAAGGCGATGCAAACGCATGGCCGGGCGAGAAATAGTCGGTATCTACGCCATTGCTGAAGCCGAATACTTTGTCAGTGCAATCGGGCGCGAGTTTTTTGAAGAGCGCGGCTTCTGCATCGGACACGAAGGCGGCGGCGGCGAATTCATGCGTGACGCGGCGCTCGTAATCGAACAGTGTGCGCGCTTCACGTTGGTACACCCAGCTCATGGGCCAGGATTTTTTCCCGGCATATTGGCGCCATTTGTCGGAATCGATATCCACGAAATCAATCACACGCTGGATCGTATGATGTTGCATCAGATATTGCGCCATGCTCGAGGAGTACACGAGGGCGCGCGCGATGGGCTTTGTCGCCAGCATCGCATCCACCCAGGCTTGCATGCGACGATCGCGGTAGTAGGGAACGCTCAACGGCTCGCCGGTCAGTAAGCCGATTGCGCTTTTGAGGGTGGCTAGGCGCGGGTTGAGCGGCAGCAACTTCACCTCGCCGCCCGCAAGCTTGGCCAGGGCTTGCGCATATTGCCAGTCGCCGGCGTCGTCGATGAAGGCGCCGACGTGCACCTTGTACGATTGCGCCAAATGCTTGAGCAAATGGAACGAGCGAATCTTGTCGCCCTTGTTGGGCGGATAGGGGATGCGGTGCACCAGATAGAGCAGTTCGTCCATCGTCTACCCCAAATGCTTCACAATATGCGGCCCCAGCGCGTTCGCCACCGGCGTCGGCAAGCGCTTCCACATTTCGATGAACAAGCGGTATTTCGGGTTGGTCGGGTTGTGCTCCGGCACGCGCGGCGCGTTGACCAGGAAATATTCGTAGTGCAGTTGCTGCGGTTCGAAGCCCCAGTTTTTTTTGAAATCGAATTGGCCGGTGCCGCGCTTGCTGCGGCCGTAATCGAAGAGGCGATAGCCGCGCTCGCAGGCGCGGCGCATCAGCTCCCAATATTTGAAATCGTTGGCCGCGAGATGGCGCGCGTCTTCGCGATCACCGGCGTAGTAGGGCAGCACTTCGTCGCGAAAGTAAAAGCTCAACACGCTGCTGATCACTTCGCCCTCGTGCAGCACGGTGAGCACTTCGCAATCCGGGCCGAACACTTCGCGCAACAGGGCGAAGTAGCGCTTGGGCAGCGCCGGGGTGCCGTGACGCTTGACGTTGTCGGCGAATAATTTAAAGAACCGCTCTACTGTCGGATCCAGCTCGCTCACCAGGCCGTTTTTAATCCCCTTGCGCACCATGGCGCGCTGTTTGCGCGGGATGGCCAGCATATTGGCTTCCGGGTCGGGGTCGATGGCTTTGCGAAAAGTGAAGTACAAATCCTGGTTCGGCCAATCGGCGTGGCTGGATTGGAGTTGGCGATATTCGAGATGACCGACATTCAGATCGCGCGCGAGCTGCTGCGCGGCTTGGTCGAGTGCGTCGCGCGCTGCGTCATTGCTGGCCGCGATGCCGCCATACACGCAGAACACATTGGACACGAGCGAATGGCCGAACAAGCGGCTTTTGACTTCTGTGAGCGGCAATACGCCGACGATGGCGCCGGCGTATTCCGCCAGCAGGTAATGGGTGCGGTGGCCGAATGCGCGCTCGATTACCGATTGCCAACCGGCGCGGTGAAAGAAGGTGGCGGAAGGCGTGGCGAAAACGAATTCGTCCCAGGCCGCGGCGTCCTCTGCGCGCATCGCGCGCACCGTCATGCGCGCAGCGCTCACACCGGCTGATTCAAGAAAATGCGGTCCATCCGGTCCCATTGAAAATCCTTAAGCAAACGGGTGAGCCGGCCTTCCATGCGCGACAAATTCACGTAATGACGGAAGCGGGTTTTCATGCTGATGCCGCGCTGGCGCGGCTGGCCGGGGTCGATTTCCCACGGATGAAAATAGAAGATGCAGGCATTGCCATCTTGCTCATTCACGCGCCGCATCATCCAAGCGGAAACGCCATAGGGCAGCAGGCGAAAATATCCGCCGCCCGATGCGGGAAAATTTCGCCCCAACATATTGAAGGTGGTCGGCGGCACCTCTAATAAACCATACTGGTTGGACTGAAACGCGAAGCGCGGCGCATCCGGCATGCCGTAGTGATCGTGCTTGATGGGATAGACGCTCGAACTATATTGGTAGCCCGCATCGCTTAGCACATCGAATGCCCACAGATTGCGCGCACCGATGGAAAAACTGGGCGCGCGATAGCCGTTGACCGGCACGCCGGAGAGGTCTTCCAGCAGCTTTTTGGCGTGGGTCACGTCGGCGCGAAACTCCCTCTCGGTTTGATCGGTCGCGCGCAGATGGCCATAACCGTGGCTCGCCAGCTCATGGCCGCGACCGACGATCTCGCGCACCAGATGCGGATAGCGCTCCGCCACCCAGCCCAGGGTAAAAAACGTGGCTTTCGCGGGTTGCGCATCCAGCATATCGAGGATGCGCATCACATTGCGCTCGACCCGGCACGGCAGGCTGTCCCATTGGGCTCTCGGGATATGCGGCGCGAACGCGGAAACCTGGAAGTAATCCTCCACGTCGATGGTCATGGCGTTTTTAATCACGCCGCCGCCCGCCCGCTCTGCGCATCGAGCCAGCCGCGCAAGTGCGCGGCGATGCGCTCGGCGGCGTGGCCGTCCCAATATTCCGGGATACGGCCGGCCTTGCCGCCGCTGGTGAAAATTTCTTCCGCTGCCGCCAGGATTTTTTTGCGCGATTGGCCCACGATGATGTTGGTGCCCTCGTCCACGGTGATCGGGCGTTCGGTGTTTTCGCGCAGCGTGATGCAGGGCACGCCCAGCGCGGTGGTTTCTTCCTGAATGCCGCCGGAATCGGTGAGCACCAGCTTCGCATCGCGCATCAAGCCCAGCATGTGCAGATAGCCCACCGGCGGCAAAATAAAAATCCGCCCCTGGGCCAGCAAGCCTTCGAGCTTGAAGTGTTCGATGCGGCCCTTGGTGCGCGGATGCAGCGGAAACGCCACGGGCATGCGCTGGCTGATTTGCCCGACTGTTTCGAGCAAATCGCGCAGCGTCTCTTCGTGATCCACATTCGATGGGCGATGCAAGGTCAGCACGCCAAAGCCATGGCTGAAATCCATCCCGGTATCGGCTAAGGTCTGCGCTGCCGGCACGGCATGTTTCAAATTGTGATGCAGGGTGTCGATCATCACATTGCCGACGAACTGCACGCGCGCCGGGGCGATGCCCTCGCGCGTGAGATTCACGAGCGCGCCGCGTTCGGTGGTGTAGAGCAAATCGGAAATCTGGTCGGTGAGCACGCGGTTGATTTCTTCCGGCATGCCGCGATCAAAGCTGCGCAGGCCGGCTTCGACGTGGATCACGGCCACGCCTTTTTTCGCCGCCACCAGGGCGCAGGCAATGGTGGAGTTGACATCGCCCACCACCAGAATCGCGGCCGGCTGCTCCTGATCCAGCACCGGCTCGAAGCGGCGCATGATTTCGGCGGTTTGCACCGCGTGGCTGCCGGAGCCGACTTCGAGGTTGATGTCGGGATGCGGGATGCCCAAATCTGCGAAGAACTGCTTGTTCATCGCTTCATCGTAATGCTGGCCGGTATGTACGATTTTCGCTGGAATCGGCGTAGGCCCGGCGCGCAGCGCCTGCATGATGGGCGCAATCTTCATGAAATTGGGACGCGCGCCCACGATGCAGAGGATGCCGCTTTTAGACATGGTCCTTACTCGGTTTGGATTTGCTCTCCCCCACCGCGTGCAGCAGTTTGCGCATCATGGCCAGCAGGCGGTTCAAAGAGCGCTCCATGCTGTCGATTTTTTCTTCCAGCATAGACAGATTGGCTTGCGCTTCGCCTTGCTGCATCAGGCCCGGTTTGAGGTTGGTCGGCACTGTGATATTCGCCACCTCTTGCCCGAGATCGTCGATGACCTCCTGCACCTCGGCGCGGTCGAAGTGGTGCTTTTCGGATAGATAGCCCAATAGCATCAGCCGGTCGCACAGCGTATTAATCTTGCGCGGGATGCCGCCGGTGTATTCGTGTATGCGCTGGTAGGCCTCGTCCGTGATGGTCGGATCACCCTTCCAGCCGACGAGATCGAGGCGGTGCTGAATGTAGGCACGGGTTTCGGACGCATCCATCGCGCCCAGATGATAGGAGGCGATCACCCGCTGTTTGAGCTGCTGCATCTCCTGGCTTTGCAAGGTGATGCGAAACTCCGGCTGGCCGAGCAGAAAGCTTTGCAGCAGCGGCTTCTCCGCGTGGTGGAAATTGGACAACATGCGCAACTCTTCCACCGCGCGCGGCGAGAGGTTTTGCGCTTCGTCCACCACCAGCAGCGGACGCTTGCCTTGCTTGACGACATTGAGCAAATAGCTTTCCAGCTTTTTCAGGAGCGAGGCCTTGTTCAGCCCTTCCTGCTCCAAGCCGAAGGCGGCGGTGACGGCGCGCAGCATGTCATCGGCGTCGAGCTGCGTGGAAACAAGCTGCGCCGCGATTACGTTTTCATGCTCCAGCTTCTTGAACAGGTAGCGCACCAACATCGTCTTGCCGGCGCCGATCTCGCCGGTCACCACGATGAAACCTTCGCCCAGCGACAAGCCGTATTCGAGGTAAGCCATGGCGCGCTTGTGGCCCTTGCTGCCGAAAAAAAACTTGGGATCAGGATTTAACGCGAAAGGTTTAGCGCGCAGCTGATAAAAAGACTCGTACATCGCTGCGTCCTTTAGAAAGTGTAGGTAACCGAACCGGAGAGGGCGTTTTCGGTAAAGTCGGCGTTCTGGTTGCTGTCGCGCATTTGCCGGCGTAGTGAGACGTTGCCGGTCAAGTGGGGGGAGAATTTACGGTTGAGGCCGAGCTGTAAACTAGTGGTGGTGTCTTCCCGACTCAAGTCAGGGTAAGAACTGCGGTTGACGCCACCCGTCACGCTGGAACTCATCAACGGGGTCAATTGCCAAGTCCAGCCAGCGTTGAAGCCGATTTGTTTCACTTCACTGGTACTTAGAAAAATATCGTTTGCGCTCCCAGAAATACCTATATTGCCGATTTGCAAATTTGCATTTGTACTCACGGTTGAATCAATATTCGTCGTTTGAATCGAACGATTCGCCCCGAGCGAAAAATCATGCTTGCCCTTCTTCCAGCTAAATGCGGTCGCGAAACGCTTACTGAGATACACCTGGTTCGTTAAAATATTATTACTTACTGTCAACGAAACTGGTTGCCCAATCCCCGAAGAGGTGCTCTGACCAAACTGACTATTTGCCGTGGTCACTGACTCACTGTAATCCGCAGTCCAACTGGAATGCGAACCCCGTGTTTTGAATGCCATATTCCAAGACTTGCCGTAATAGTGGTGACCAAAACCAACATCGAGCGAAGTGCGCGTGGAGGGCGCCCAGGATACGGTGGCATTCCAGAATGCCCCGCCTGTCTCCGCTCCCGTGGAACTGACATAACTGTTTTTCTCGGTGCCTAACGTACCCGTCAATTTGACCCGAGAAGAAACCAGATACCCGAGGCTACCGGAGGTAGTCGTAAAGGTGACATCCGAACGATCCTGGTAATCAGCAATTTGTTCCGAGTAATTAAGCCCCCACGAAACCCGACCGAATGCCGAGCCGCTGGCTAAAGACAGGTTGGTTGAATAGTTGGTGCTACCTGAAAACGCACCGCTGCTGTTGCCCACCTCCGAAATCGCATAGCGCGCATTGAGTGTCGCGGTGGAACCGAAGCGGTGTATCCAATAAGGTGAAACCGTTACCGACCGTACGCTGGTCAAATTGCCGGTGGCGCTGGTGTTATCCACACCCGTTGCGGCCAAGGGGGATATTGAGGCTTGCGAGATGGACGCTGTGGTATCGAGGAATATCTCGTTCTCGAACAATTCCGCATTCGCGTGGGCGTTGAGTTGATGGTAAGTCGTATTGCGCGTGGAATCTTCGGCGTAAAACAGATTTTGATTGGAGTAACTCGCATCCACCTTGAGCCGCGCGCCATCCTTTTTCGCAGTAATCGTGGGGGTTATCGACGTTACAAAATCGCCTTTTGAGCCGCCCGTCGCGCCGAGCGTGGCGTTGTCGGTGTAGGTTTCGGTGGCCGTTACGCTCGCGCCCAGCTTCCAATCCGACGCCCAAGCCGGCCCCGTCAACGCGAGCGCCAGCGTTGTTGCGATGATCTTGCGCCCCATCTCCCCGATGTTGGCTGGTGTTTTTTCGTTTTCTTTCATCAAGATTGTTTGGCGCTACTCCGTTTGCTTGCCGTATTGCTTGCCGTACCCCCCATAACCGTAATAGCCATAGCCGCCTGCGTTGTGCGAAGCGGATTTGTTGAGCACCATGCCGATTACGTCGCATGCGCCTTCGAGGCGGGTAAGGGCTTCGCGCAAAGCGTTTTTGGGTGTCTTGTCCGCTTCGGCCACCATGACGATTTGCCCCATGTGCGAGGCGAGCACACCCGCTTCGCTGGTCGCCAGCAAGGGCGGCGAATCGAACAGCACCAAGCGATCGGGGTAGCGGTTGGACAAATCGGCAATGAGCCGGTCCATTGCTTCGCTCGCCAACAGCTCCGTCGCGCGCGCATAGGTGCGGCCGGCGGGCAGGATGGATAGCTTGTCGATATTGGTGCGCAAAATCATGTTGGATAAGTCTCGCGTATCTTGGCGCAGAATATCGAGCAGCCCATGCTCGGCGCGGAACCCCAGATACTCCGGCATGCGCGGATGAGCCACGTCGGCGTCGACCAGCAATACGGTGCGGTCAAGCTCCATGGCGATGCTGATCGCCAGATTGATCGCCGTGAAGGTTTTGCCCTCGCCCGGCAACGAGCTCGTCACCATGATGAGGTTGCCGTTTTTGACCGGGTTCGTGCCGAACGCATTCGCCAGCAGCGGGCGTTTGATCATGCGGTATTCTTCAGCCAATGCGCTGCGCTCATCATCGCTGGTAAGCAGGCCGCGTGCGCGCAGGCGGGCAAAATCTATATTGACTTGGCGCGAAGTGAATGTCTCGGCGGAGTCGGCCGGCGCAGCGGCGGCTGGCCGCGAGCCCGATGTCTGGCGCGGCGCCTCGGCTTTGATTTCAATTTTGGCCACAGCTTGCTCGACTAGGCTGCCGGCTGATGTATCAACTGCAATTGGCGCGGGTTGCGGCGGTTCTATTTCCGCCTGCGGCTTATCGCCAACCTTGTTAAGCGCTTTTTCGATAATGCTCATAGCAATCCCTGGTTACGCGCTGCGGACGAAGAGAAAAGTGACGCCCAGCAACACGGCATAGGCGCTTAGCAGCGCGCCGAACGACGCGCCCCACGCCAAAAGCTTCTTGCGGCGCGATTTAGTCTGCGTATCGTTCCAGATCATGGTCACCGTACCCAGCACGGGGTACTCGGTTAGCGCGGTAATACCCGTACGGTCCGTAATGATCGGCCTGATCTGGCTCAGGACGAAGGCGAACGCGGCGCCGCCGGCCAGGGCCAACAACAAGACCATCGAGAACAGCAGCGGCCGGTTGGGGAAGGACGGATTGGGCGGCACATAGGGCGGATCGATGACTTTGAAGTCGATGACATCCGTCTTGGATTCCATGTCTTCCGACATTTGGGCCGATTCGCGCCGGCTGAGCAGTTGAGCGTAGTTTGCCTTGTTCACTTCATAATCGCGGTTGAGTTGCAGCAGATCCGTTTCGACTTGCGGGACCATATTGGCTTGCTGACGCAGTTGGTTGAAGCGGGATGAGTATTCGCTTACCCGCGCTTTCAGGGAGGCGGCTTGCGCCTCCGCCTCGGCCAGCGAGAGGCTGAGTTGCTGATAGTAGGGATTTTGGCTGGCCGCATTGGCGGTAACCGGTTTCTTGATTTTAGCTTCCTGCTTCTTCTGCTCTTCGAGTTGCGCGACGACGCGCTTGGTGCTGACGATATCCGGATGTTGCTCGGTATAACTCAAGCGCATCTGATCCAGATTTTTTTCCAGCGCTTGGATACGCGCATCCAGTTCCGGATTGCCGCCGACGGCCGAGGCGCCCTCTGCGCCGGCCTCCGGATCTTCGCCGGCGAGTTGGCGCTTCAGTTGATCGCGGCGGGTTTCGGCCTCGCGCAGGGCCAGCGTGGCTTCGTTAATACTTACCTGGGCCGCCCCCAGCTTGGCAAAGTAATCGCCGCCCTGGCCGGGCATCATACCCAAGTGCTTTTGCTTAAATTCCTTGAGCGCGGTTTCCGAAGTGGTTAATTTTTGCTCATAGGACTTGATCTGGTCTTCGATGAAGCGCTTGGCCGAATCGGTGTCCTTGCGCTTGCTGCCGAGGCTCCCCTCCACCAGGATGGTCAGCAGCGACTGCACTACTTTTTTCGCCATGTCCGGACTGCTGTTTTGATAGGTTATTCGATACAGATTTTCCTGGCCGCGCGCCGCCGCTTCAAGCTGCACGCTTCCCATCAAATCGGTCACCAGCTTTTCCATGTCCTTGGACGTTTTGGTCTTGAGGTCCATGTCCGTCATGCGCGCCACTTTTTCCATATTGGGCCGGCTTAACAGGGTGCGCGTCATGACTTGAACTTGTTGCTCGATCGGCGTGTTGACCGCCAGTCCATACATCAAAGGCTTGAGAATGGATTGGGTGTCAATATAGACGCGCGCCGATGCTTCATAGCGCTGGGGCAAGGTAGCCACGAAGGCCCAGCCAACCACCGCGATCAACCAGGCCGCAATGATGGCATGCCACCGGCGCAGCCAGATGCCGCGCGCGTGGGACAAGAGTTGGTCGATCAATTCATGCATTTTTCTCTACCCGCTGCCCGATCGGAACCGGCGATGATTAAAAGAAGCTTTCGGGAATAATCAGCACATCGCCGGGCAAAATTCCCACGTTCGCGGAAATGTCGCCATCGCGGATCAGGCTCTCCAGGCGCACGCCGAATTGCTGTTGCTGGCCGTCCACCACGCGCACGATGCTGGCTTTGTTGCCCGCCGCGAAGTCGGTGATGCCGCCCACCGCGATCATGACGTCCATCAAAGTCATTTTTTCGCGATATTGCAGCGCTTGCGGCTTGGCGGCTTGGCCGATTACCCGGACTTGCTGATTGTAGGGGCCGCTAAAGCCGGTGACGATGACCGTGACGATTGGGTCTTGGATGAATTTGGCCAAGGCCTTTTCGATATCGCGCGCCAGTTGGCTGGGGGTCTTGTTGGCGGCGGGCAGATCCTCGACCAGCGGGGTGGATATCTTGCCGTCGGGCCGCACCGGCAAGGACTTGGAGACCTCGGGGTTGCGCCAAACCTGAATATCAAGATTATCGCCCGGCCCGATGATGTAATAGAAATCTGAAGCCTGAGTCACCGTGGCTGGCGCTGGGGGATGCGTACCCGCGCAACCGGCCAAGCCAA
>MEQN01000071.1:7376-10654 GCA_001770235.1 Betaproteobacteria bacterium RBG_16_58_11 | reverse complement strand
GAGCGTTACCGCAACCCAGATCATCCCCACGTACTTTGATTTTTCCACGATACCCCTCCAGTTTTCTAATACGCAACTTTAATTATGACACATAAGCCCGTGTGTACAATCAAGTTTTTAACCGCCGGGCGATTATATTGCTGCCTCGTCGGCAAAATAACAACATCACACACTAAGGCAAGAACCGAGCCAGCAACATTTTATATTTTAACATCATAAATTTACGGCGCTTCGGGCGATCCCGGCAAGCCAATTTAAGGCGGTTGATCAACGCCGCTGATGAGCCGCCGACAGCATAAGCAAACAGGATACATTCTAACCCTTGTCGCGCAAAACCCGCGCGCTGCCGCAATTTCCGTCTTAGCGTATGATGCCACCAAGATTGATTCCTCACTGCCATTTTTTATCATGCCCCCGCACAACTTCAATGACTTACGCGCCGCTATCCGCGCCTTTGCCCACGCCCGCGATTGGGAGCAATTCCACACCCCCAAGAATCTGATCATGGCGCTGAGCGTGGAAACCGCCGAATTGATGGAACACTTCCAATGGCTTACCCCGGCGCAAAGCATCAGCCTGGACGCCAAAACCAAGGAAGCCGTGGCGCAGGAAATCGGCGATGTGTTGATTTACCTTACCCGCTTGGCCGACGTGCTGGGCATCGACCCGCTCCAAGCCGCGTCCGCTAAAATGGATATCAATGCGGTGAAATACCCGGTGGACAAATCCAAGGGCAACAATATTAAATACGACAAGTTACAGTAGAATGGCGGCCTCCGACCGGGCGGAATTCCAGCATGAGCTACTACCAATACCACGTATTTTTTTGTGTGAATCAGCGCGAGGACGGCGAGGCCTGCTGCGCCGCCCAGGGCGCGCAAGCCATGCGCGATTACGCCAAGCGGAAAATCAAATCGCTTAAGCTTTCCGGCCCCGGAAAATGCCGCGTGAACAACGCCGGCTGCATGGATCGCTGTTCCGAGGGGCCGGTGATCGCGATTTATCCCGAAGGCGTTTGGTACACCTATGTGGATCAAGATGACATCGACGAGATCATTGACGAACATCTGGTGCATGGGCGCATCGTCAATAGATTAAAAATCTAGTGTCCCGCTTCAAGCTGCGCATCGACGGCCCCGGCGGCAAGATCGAGACCGTCATCAACGACCCCGGCGCAGCGCGCCGCGGGCTGGCGCTGATCGCGCACCCTCACCCTTTGCACGGCGGCACGCTGGACAATAAAGTGACGCAGACCATCGCCGATACCTTTTTTGACTTTGGCTATGTCGCGGTGCGGCCGAACTTTCGCGGCGTGGGCCAAAGCGAGGGGGAATACGATCACGGCAAGGGCGAGGTGGCGGACATGCTTGCGGTGCATGATTTCGTGCGCGAGCGCTATCCCGATCTGCCCGTCACCCTGGCCGGTTTCTCCTTCGGCGCTTATGTGCAAAGCGTGGTGAGCGAATCGGTCAAACCGGCGCATTTGCTGCTGGTGGGGCCGGCGGTGAACATGTTCCACATGGGCGATGCGCCACCGCATACCATCGTGATTCATGGCGAGAATGATCAACTCGTGCCTTTAGCAGAAGTGCGCGACTGGGCTTCAAACAGCGGCTTTACCCTGAGCGTGGTGCGCGATGCCGATCATTTTTTTCACAAGAAATTAGCTGAGCTGAAAGACCACATCCTGAACCTATGCCCGTGCTGACCGCGACCAATTTGCGCAAGTCTTACGGCGAACTGAAAGTTGTCGCCGGGGTGGATATCGCAATTGAAAAAGGCGAGTGCTTCGGCCTCCTCGGCCCCAACGGCGCGGGCAAGACCACCACGCCGCGGTTGTTGCGGGGCCTGATCGATCCCGACGCGGGCGAGATTCAAATGCTGGGCGAACCGGTGCCGAAAAATGCCCGCCGCGCACGCTTGCGCGTCGGCGTGGTGCCGCAGATGGACAACCTCGATCCCGATTTCACCGTGCATGAGAACTTCATGACCTACGGCCGCTATTTCGGGCTGCGCGATGCCGAGATCGCGGCGCGTATTCCCGCCCTGCTGGATTTCGCCGGGCTCACGAATCGCGCCGACGCCAAAATTCAGGCGCTGTCCGGCGGCATGAAACGGCGCCTGACCCTGGCGCGCGCGCTGGTGAATGACCCCGATCTGATTTTTTTGGATGAACCGACCACCGGCCTCGATCCTCAAGCGCGGCATCTGATGTGGCAGGGCCTGCGCCGCCTGCTGGCTCAAGGCAAAACCATCATCCTCACCACGCATTTCATGGAAGAAGCCGAACGCCTGTGCGACCGGCTCACCATCCTGGATCGCGGCCACGTCATCGCCACCGGCAGCCCGCGCGAACTCATCGCGCAACACATCGAGCCCAATGTGATGGAGTTGTATGGCGAGCAAGTGGCGGGATGGGGCCAGCAATTCGGCAACGAATTGTGCGAGCGGCATGAAGTGGTGGGCGAAACCTTGTTCTGCTATAGCCGCGACGGCGAAGCGCTGACGCAAAATTTGAAAGCTCATCCGCATCTGCGCTATCTGCACCGGCCGGCGAATTTGGAAGATGTGTTCTTGAAGTTGACCGGGCGCGATTTGCGCGATTAATACAAATTTAGCCGCGAATTAACGCGAATGTTCGCTAATTATTTGGTGGATTAAATTTACTTTTTCAGCAATGACCATGCGGTAAATGTTGGACAAGGTGTGGTTTTCATTTGCGTAAATTCGCGTTAATCCGCGGCTAAAGGTTTTAATAATTACTGATATGGCCCACTACTTCCATCTCCCCCAACTCAGTCTGCGCTTCATCCCGGTGTGGCGACGCAATTATTTGGTGTGGAGAAAGCTCGCCATCCCCTCCATGCTCGGCAACCTCGCTGACCCGATGCTGTACATGCTGGGGCTGGGTTTCGGGCTGGGCAGTTTGTTGCCGGATGTGGCGGGCGTACCCTACATCACCTTCCTCGCGGCAGCCACGATTGCCTACTCCACCATGAACAGCGCGACGTTCGAGGTGTTGTACACCGGCTTCTCGCGCATGCACGTGCAAAAAACCTGGGATGCGATCATGAACACGCCGATGACGCTGGACGATGTGATGCTAGGGGAGTTGACCTGGGCCGCGTCGAAAAGCCTGCTCTCCGGCATCGCCATCCTGCTCATCATTTGGGTGATGGGCCTGCAAGCCTCGTTCTGGATGACGCTGTGGATTATTCCGGTGGTGATCTTGATCGGCTTTTGTTTCGCCGGCATGGGGCTGGTGATGAACGCGGTCT
>MEQN01000071.1:5041-7228 GCA_001770235.1 Betaproteobacteria bacterium RBG_16_58_11 | reverse complement strand
CTGATGCTGGGCATCACACCCAGCCAAGCGTGGCTGCATGTACTGGTGATGCTGGCGTATGGGGCGGTGGGGTTTTATGTGGCGCTGGGGCTGACGCGGAGACGGCTGCTGAGTTAAGCGCTGTCTAGTCCAGCCGCCTGCAAATCGGCGTGGTAAGAAGACCGCACCATCGGCCCGCACGCCGCGTTTAAAAAGCCCATCTCCTGCGCTGCCGCTTCTAACAATTTGAATTCATCCGGCGTGACAAAACGCTTCACTGGCAAATGATGTTGGCTCGGTTGCAGGTATTGGCCGACGGTGAGCATTTCCACATCATGCGCACGCAAGTCGCGCATCACTTCTAAAATCTCTGCATCCGTTTCGCCCAGGCCCACCATCAAGCCGGATTTGGTCGGCACCTCGGGATGCTTGGCTTTAAACGCTTTTAATAGCTGTAAGGAATTGGTGTAATCCGCACCCGGGCGCGCGGCTTTATACAGGCGCGGCACGGTTTCCAGGTTGTGGTTCATGACATCGGGCGGGGCGAGCGCTAGCACATCCAAAGCGATCTCCAAACGTCCCCGGAAATCCGGCACTAGCACTTCAATCCGCGTCTGCGGCGAGGCTTCACGCACCGCACGGATGCAATCCACAAAATGCTGTGCACCGCCATCGCGCAGGTCGTCGCGATCCACACTGGTGATCACGACATAATTCAATTTCATGGCGGCGATGGTCTTGGCCAGATTAGCCGGCTCGTTCTCATCCGGCGCCTGCGGCTTGCCGTGGGCCACATCGCAAAATGGGCAGCGCCGCGTACACACATCGCCCAGGATCATGAAAGTCGCTGTGCCGTGCGAGAAACACTCGCCGATATTAGGGCAAGAGGCTTCCTCGCACACCGTGTGCAATTGATGCTCGCGCAGGATTTGTTTGATCTCGAAAAAGCGCGGGCTATTGGGTGACTTGGCGCGAATCCAGCTCGGTTTGCGCGCCACTGGCTCGGGCACGATTTTGATCGGGATGCGGGCGGTTTTAGCTTGGCCTTTTTGGCGCAACTCATTGCTCATAGGGTTCTCTAAATAATTGAGGCATCAATACCCCTAATTACCAAATAAGGGGTTTCTCGTTGCTGTAACTTGGGCTTAGCGGTTAAAATCGCAGACTTTTCACCGAATTTTAGGGTTCTGGCAATGGACAGACAAAGCTGGCTGGACGGTACGCTCTACCATCCGGATTTTGAGCGCGATAGCTGCGGTTTCGGCTTGATGGCGCAAATGGATGATAAGCCAAGCCACTACCTAGTGCAAACCGCGATCAGCTCGCTCGCATGCTTGACGCATAGGGGTGCGGTGGCTGCCGACGGCAAATCCGGCGATGGCTGCGGGCTGCTGTTCAAGAAGCCGGATGTGTTCTTGCGCGCCGTGGCGGAGGAGGCCGGTTTCACTTTGGCCAAGCTTTACGCCGCGAGCCTGGCATTCCTGAACCAAGACGCCCAGCTTGCGCAAACCGCACGTGACCGCCTCAAAGCCGAGATGCAAGCCGAAGGCCTCACTCTTGCCGGATTCCGCAAGGTGCCTGTCAATCCTGAAGCTTGCGGCGAGTATGCGCTCGCAAACTTGCCGGTGATCGAACAAGTATTCGTGAATTGCCCGGACGATGTGTCGGATGCGATTTTCCAGCGCAAGCTGTTTATTGCGCGCCGCCGCGCCGAAAAAGCGATTGGCCCCGCGGACAAGGCTTTTTATCTGCCTTCGCTATCAAGCAAAGTCATCTCTTATAAAGGCTTGGTGCTGCCGGCCAATCTGCCCGTGTTCTACCCCGATCTGAAAGACGAGCGCTTCGCCTCCAGCCTGGTGGTGTATCACCAGCGTTTCTCCACCAACACCTGGCCGGAGTGGAATCTGGCGCAGCCTTTCCGCTATCTCGCGCACAACGGCGAAATCAATACGCTGCAAGGCAACCGCAATTGGTCGCGCGCGCGCGAAATGAAATTTTTGTCCAAGCTCATCCCCAATATGGATGACGTGCGGCCCTTGGTGTCGCTCACCGGCTCCGACTCGCTGAGCCTGGACAATATGCTGGAAGGCCTGGTGATGGGCGGCGTGCCGCTGTTCCGCGCGCTGCGCTTGATGATCCCGCCGGCGTGGCAGAACGTGAACGACATGGACCCGGATCTGAAGGCGTTCTACGAATACAACTCGATGC
>MEQN01000071.1:4860-5011 GCA_001770235.1 Betaproteobacteria bacterium RBG_16_58_11 | reverse complement strand
TGGATCGCAATGGCTTGCGCCCGGCGCGCTATGTGGTGACCAAGGATCGCTTTCTCACCATCGCTTCCGAAGTCGGCGTGTGGAATTACGCGCCAGAAAACGTCGTCGCCAAAGGCCGCATCAAGCCCGGCCAAATCCTCGCCATCGATCT
>MEQN01000071.1:2833-4739 GCA_001770235.1 Betaproteobacteria bacterium RBG_16_58_11 | reverse complement strand
ACCATGCCGCTGTTGGATGCGGATAGCGCCTTGCAATATCAGAAATTATTCAACGTGACGTTCGAAGAGCGCGATCAGGTGATTCGCGTACTGGCGGAAGACGGCCAAGAGGCCATCGGCTCCATGGGGGATGACACGCCGATGGCGGTGCTGTCGCGCCAGGTGCGCTCGCCTTTCGATTATTTGCGCCAGCAATTCGCGCAAGTGACCAACCCGCCGATCGACCCGATTCGCGAAGCGATCGTGATGTCGCTCAAAACCTGCTTCGGCCCCGAACGCAACCTGTTCGACGAAACGCCACAGCACGCGCGCCGCATCGAGACGCACTCGCCGGTGCTGACCCACGACAAGTTCGTGTATCTCACGCAGCAGACCGGCGATGAATATAAATCCATCACGCTGGATTTGAATTACGACCCGGCGCAAATCAGCCTCAAAGCCGCGCTTCAAGCCTTGACCCAGCAAGCGGTGGCGGCGGTCAAACAAGGCTACGTCATTGTGGTGTTATCCGATCGCGCAATTGCTAAAGGCAAGCTGCCGATCCATGCACTATTCGCGGTAGGCGCGGTGCATCACGCACTGATCAACGCCGGCTTGCGCTGCAACTCGAACATCGTGGCCGAGACCGGCACCGCGCGCGACCCGCATCACTTCGGCTGCTTGATCGGCTACGGCGCAACGGCGGTTTACCCTTACCTCGCGTATCAAGCCATCAACGACTTAATCCGCACCAAGGAAGTCACCCAATCCTTAGAAGACGCCATCGCGCATTTCGTCAAAGGCATCAACAAGGGCCTGCTCAAGATCACCTCCAAGATGGGCATTTCCACCATCGCCTCGTATCGCGGCGGGCAATTGTTCGAAGCGGTCGGCGTACATGAGAGCGTGATTGACCTGTGCTTGCCCGGCACGGTGAGCCGTGTTTCCGGCGCGGATTTCGATGACTTCGAATCCGACCAGCAGCAGCTCGCTAAATATGCCTTCAACCCGGTGAAGCCGCTGTCGCAAGGCGGTCTGCTCAAATACATCTTCGGCGGCGAGTACCACGCCTACAACCCGGACGTGGTGATGCAGTTGCAAAAAGCAGTGCAAAACGGCGACTACGAAGAGTATAAAAAATACGCCGAATACGTGAACACGCGCCCGGTGGCCATGCTGCGCGATTTGATGAAACTGCAAGCCGACGCCACGCCGATCCCGCTTTCGCTGGTCGAGCCGATCAAAAAAATTCTCAAGCGTTTCGACTCCGCCGGCATGTCGCTGGGCGCACTCTCGCCTGAGGCGCATGAAGCGCTTGCCGAAGCCATGAACCGCCTCGGCGGCCGTTCCAACTCGGGCGAAGGCGGCGAAGACCCGGCGCGCTACGGCACGGTCAAAATGTCCAAGATCAAGCAAGTGGCTTCGGGCCGCTTCGGCGTCACACCGCATTACTTGGTCAACGCCGAAGTGCTTCAAATCAAAATCGCCCAAGGCGCGAAGCCGGGCGAGGGCGGCCAACTGCCGGGCGACAAAGTCTCACCCATGATCGCCAAGCTGCGCTGCGCCAAACCAGGCATCAGCCTGATCTCGCCCCCGCCGCATCACGACATTTATTCCATCGAGGATTTGGCGCAATTGATTTTTGATTTGAAGCAAGTCAATCCGCTAGCACTCGTGTCGGTGAAGCTGGTGGCCGAACCCGGCGTGGGGACGGTCGCGGCGGGCGTGGCGAAGGCCTACGCCGATTTGATCACCATCTCCGGCTACGATGGCGGCACGGGCGCATCACCACTGACCAGCGTGAAATACGCCGGCACGCCGTGGGAGCTGGGTCTATCCGAAGCGCAGCAAGTGCTGCGCGCCAACGGCCTGCGCGGCCGCGTGCGGGTGCAAACCGACGGCGGCTTGAAGACAGGGCTGGATGTGA
>MEQN01000071.1:2018-2620 GCA_001770235.1 Betaproteobacteria bacterium RBG_16_58_11 | reverse complement strand
TGGCGAGCATCGGCGTGCGCTCGATGGAAGAACTCATCGGCCGCGTCGATCTCTTACAGCTCATGCCGGGCGAGACGCCTCGCCAGCACAAGCTCGATCTCAAGGCTTTACTGGATCAAAAACACATCCCGGATAGCGTGCCGAAATTTTGCGTCGATGCGCGCAACCCGTCTTTCGACAAAGGCGAGTTGGCCGAGCAGATGGTGGTCGATGCGCTGCTCGCGATCAAGGCCAAACAAGCGCTCACGCTGACCTATAAAGTACGCAACGTAAACCGCTCGATCGGCGCCCGGCTCTCGGGCGAAATCGCGCGCGCGCATGGCGCGGCGGGCCTGCCGGATGACTGCCTGCATGTGAAACTCTCCGGCAGCGCGGGGCAGAGCTTCGGTGTTTGGAACGCGCAAGGCTTGACCTTGGAACTCGCTGGCGATGCCAACGATTATGTGGGCAAGGGCATGGCGGGCGGGCGCATCGTGATCTATCCGCCGAGCCAATCGGACTTTGTCGCGCACAGCAATGTGATCATCGGCAACACTTGTTTATACGGCGCAACCGGCGGCAAGCTCAACGCGGCGGGCATGGCGGGCGAACGTTTCGGCGTG
>MEQN01000071.1:229-1971 GCA_001770235.1 Betaproteobacteria bacterium RBG_16_58_11 | reverse complement strand
CTGCGAATACATGACCGGCGGCTGCGTGATCGTGTTGGGCAACACTGGCCTCAACTTCGGCGCGGGCATGACCGGCGGCTTCAGCATGGTGTACGACGAAGACGGCCATTTCGCGCGCCGCTACAACAATGAGCTGATCGATATTCATCGCATCACCAACGAGTCGATGGAAGAGTATCGCCAGTTCCTGCGCGAAAAAATCACCGAGCATGTGAAGCTCACCGGCAGCCAGCGTGGTGAAGCCATGCTCGCCGATTTCGACAATGCGGTGGCCAAGTTCTACCTGGTCAAACCCAAAGCGGTAAAGCTCGATAGCTTGCTGAAAGACTGATTGAAAGATTGCAATGTCTGACGTTTTCCAATTTTTGAATGTGCAGCGGCGCGACGGCAGCAAGACAGCGGCGGAAGTGCGCGTCAAGGAGTTCAAAGAAATCTACGCGCCCTTCGATGCCGCGCAGGCGGCCGAGCAAAGCGCGCGCTGCCTGGGCTGCGGCAATCCGTATTGCGAGTGGAAGTGCCCGGTGCACAACTACATTCCGAATTGGTTGAAGCTGATCGACGAAGGCAATCTGTTCGAGGCCGCCGAGCTGTCGCATAAGACCAATTCTTTGCCCGAAATCTGCGGCCGCGTATGCCCGCAGGATCGACTGTGTGAAGGCGCCTGCACTTTGAACCAAGGCGGCTTCGGCGCGGTGACCATCGGCGCAGTGGAAAAATATATTTCCGACGAAGCCTTCAAGCAAGGCTGGCGTCCCGACATGAGCCACGTCACGCCCACTGGCAAAAAAGTTGCGGTGATCGGTGCGGGCCCGGCTGGGCTCGGCTGCGCGGATGTGCTGGTGCGCAATGGTGTTCAGCCGGTGGTGTATGACCGTTACGACGAGATCGGCGGCCTGCTCACCTTCGGCATTCCCGAATTCAAATTGGAAAAAGACGTGGTGCGCCGCCGGCGCGCGGTCATGGAGGGCATGGGCATCGAGTTTCGCCTCAATACCGAAATCGGCAAGGATGTCACGCTATCTAATTTGCTCGCCGAATACGACGCGGTATTCATGGGCATGGGCACTTACACCTACATGAAGGGCGGCTTCCCCGGCGAGGATTTGCCCGGCGTGCATGAAGCGCTGCCTTTTTTGATTTCCAACGTGCGCCATTGTTTGCAACTGCCGGAAGATAAAACCGCTTATGTCTCGATGCAGGGCCAGCGCGTGGTGGTGCTGGGCGGCGGCGACACGGCCATGGACTGCAACCGCACCTCGATTCGCCAGCACGCCAAATCCGTTACCTGCGCCTACCGCCGCGACGAAGCCAACATGCCCGGCTCGCGGCGCGAAGTGGTGAACGCGAAGGAGGAAGGCGTAAAATTCCTGTGGAACCGCCAGCCGGTGGAAATCGTCGGCAACGGCAAGGTTGAGGGCGTGAAACTCGTCACCACCGAACTCGGCGCGCCCGATGTGCGCGGCCGCCGCACCCCGCAAGTCGTGCCCGGTTCGGAAGAGATCATTCCCGCCGACCGCGTGATCATCGCCTTCGGCTTCCGCCCCAATCCGCAGCCCTGGTTTGCCGAGGCAGGCATCGGCACCGATGCCGGTGGCCGCGTCGTCGCGAAAGGTTTTGCGCACGCGTACCAGACCGCCAACCCGAAGATTTTTGCCGGCGGCGACATGGTGCGCGGCTCGGATCTGGTAGTGACAGCCGTATATGAAGGCCGCCAGGCGGCTGAGGGCATCCTCGGCTATCTT
>MEQN01000070.1:8838-16214 GCA_001770235.1 Betaproteobacteria bacterium RBG_16_58_11 | reverse complement strand
CCCGATTTTGCTGATGTTGCATTGGACCACCATGCGTGAAAGCGCTACGCTCGCGGCGGCCTTTATTCTGGTGAATTCGGTCGCGGGCTTGGTGGGCTATGCCGGTAGCCCCCACGCAGCGTGGCCGGAGTCGTTATGGCTTTTCTTGCTGGTGGCCTTGGCCGGCGGATTGCTCGGCTCGGAACTCGCCGTGCGGCGGCTCGCACCCGCGATATTGAAGCGCCTGTTGGGCGTGGTGCTCATCGTTGCCGCATGGAAAATGCTCTGGACTTGAACCTCTCCTACTTCCGCCCGCCCTGCGGCTGCGAATGGCGGCTGGTATAGGCCATGTCGCGCTCGATGGACTGGGTTTCAACCGCATCGATGAGCGTGCCTGCATCGCGCCTGGCCGGTTCCGGCTGCCACCAGTGTTGCCAATTACGTTGGCGTTCGGCTTCGATCTTGGGGTCTTGGCGCATTTTGCGCATCAAGGCGTCGATTTCGGACTCGTAGGCGTAGCCGGGTTCGTTTTTCATGGTGTTGTTCTCCTCTGGAAGGGACATAACATAGCGAAAGCCGAACGCCAGCGCAAATGCTAAAATGCGCCGATGTTTTATTGCCTAGCGCGTCAGCTTCTATTCTCACTCGATCCCGAGACCGCGCACGATCTCACGATTCATGGCCTCAGCGGGGCCGCCCGCACCGGGCTGCTGGGACTCGCCCTGCCCACCCTGCCCGCATGTTCCCCGCGCACGGTGATGGGAATCAGCTTCCCCAACCCGCTTGGTTTGGCCGCCGGTCTCGACAAGAACGGCGAATGCATCGAGGGCATGGCGGCGCTGGGTTTCGGCTTTATCGAAATCGGCACCGTGACGCCGCGCCCGCAACCGGGCAACGCCAAACCGCGCTTATTCCGCCTGCCTGAAGCCAACGCCATCATCAACCGCATGGGCTTCAACAATCACGGCGTCGATCATTTGATCGAAAATGTGCAGCGTGCAAATTACCGCGGCGTGCTCGGCATCAATATCGGCAAGAACTTCGATACGCCGATCGAGCACGCAGCCGACGATTACGTGATCTGCCTGCGCAAGGTCTATCCCCACGCCAGCTATGTCACCGTGAACATCTCCTCGCCCAACACGCAGAATTTGCGCGCCTTGCAAGGGGCGGACGAACTCGATGCGCTGCTCGCACGCTTGAAGCAGGAACAAACCCAACTCGCCAACCAGCACGGCAAATACGTACCGCTCGCGCTCAAAATCGCACCCGATCTGGACGATGTGCAAATTAAAACTATTGCCGAACGTTTGGTGCAACACAAAATCGACGCCGTGATCGCGACCAACACCACGATCGGGCGCGAAGGCGTCGCGGGGCTGGCGCATGCCGAGGAGACCGGCGGCCTAAGCGGTGCGCCGCTCAAAGCCAAATCCACCGCCGTGATCCGCGCCTTACATCAAAAGCTCGATGGCGCCCTGCCCATCATCGGCGTCGGCGGTATTATGAGCGGCGCGGATGCACGCGAAAAAATCGACGCCGGCGCCTCCTTGGTACAGATTTATACCGGTTTGATTTACCATGGCCCGGATTTAATTAAAGACGCGCTGCAAGCCCTATGCACAACATCAACCTAAATTTGCTTAACCCCTATGTCCCCCTCCCCACAATCTGACCCGCAACGCCAAGGCACAGCCGGCCTGGCCTTCGCCGCCGTCGGCGTAGTATTCGGCGATATCGGCACCAGCCCGCTGTACACCATGAAGGAAGTGTTCGCCGGGCATCATCCCATCGCCACCACCCCGGACAACGTGCTGGGCATTCTGTCTCTGGTGTTCTGGTCGCTCATCATCATCGTCTCGCTCAAGTATGTGGTGTTCATCATGCGCGCCGACAACAACGGCGAGGGCGGGATCATGGCGCTGATGGCGCTGGTCGGGCGCAAGGCGCCGGCCAGCACGCGCAAGGGCTGGCTGCTTGCGGTGCTGGGCATCTTCGGCGCTTCGCTGTTCTACGGCGACGGCATCATCACGCCCGCGATCTCGGTACTGTCCGCGATCGAAGGCTTGCAGGTCGCCTCGCCCGCATTCGGGCCGCTGGTGATACCGATCTCGCTCATCGTGCTGGTGCTGCTGTTCGCGATTCAGAGCAAAGGCACTCGCCATGTGGGCGCCTGGTTCGGCCCGGTCAT
The DNA here is from genome assembly GCA_001770235.1 of Betaproteobacteria bacterium RBG_16_58_11. Lineage (GTDB taxonomy): Bacteria > Pseudomonadota > Gammaproteobacteria > Burkholderiales > Thiobacteraceae > RBG-16-58-11. The sequence goes on along the minus strand of MEQN01000070.1, from coordinate 14,044 downwards.
GACGCTGTGGTTTGTCACGCTCGCGGTGATGGGCGCCTATAACGTGATGCGCACGCCGGAAGTGCTGTACGCCGTCAGCCCGCATTTCGCATTTAATTTCTTCGCCCAAAATGGGGGTTATGGCTTTCTCGTGCTGGGGTCGGTGGTGTTGGCGGTCACCGGCGCCGAGGCGCTGTATGCCGACATGGGCCACTTCGGCCGCATTCCGATCCGCTATGCCTGGTTCGGCTTCGTGCTGCCGGCGCTGCTCCTCAATTATTTCGGCCAGGGGGCGCTGCTGATCCGCGAGCCGGCGGCTGTCGCCAACCCGTTTTATCTTCAAGCGCCGGCTTGGGCGCTGTTCCCGCTCATCGCCATCGCCACCGCCGCGACGCTGATCGCCTCGCAAGCGGTGATCACCGGCGCGTTCTCCGTCACGCGCCAAGCCATCCAGTTGGGCTACCTGCCGCGCATGCAGATCGTTCACACCTCGGAGCATGAGATCGGGCAAATCTATATTCCCTTCATCAACTGGGCGCTGCTGGCCGGCATCATCGCTCTGGTGCTGGGATTCCAATCCTCCAGCCACTTGGCGGCGGCCTATGGCATCGCGGTCACCGGCACCATGGTGATCGACACCATCCTGGGTTTTGTGGTGGTGCTCACCCTCTGGCGCTGGAACCGCTATATCGCTTTCATGGGGGTCATCGCCTTCCTCGCCGTGGATTTGGCCTTCTTCGCCGCCAACTCGCTCAAGCTGCTCCAGGGCGGCTGGTTCCCGCTCATGATCGGCCTGCTCGTCTTCACGCTGCTCTCCACCTGGAAGCGCGGGCGTCAAATACTGTTGCAACGCATGCAAACCGGCGCCATCGCCTTGGAGCCCTTCATCCAAGGCCTCATGGCGCATCCCCCGGCACGCGTAGCCGGCACGGCGGTATTCATGACCGCCAGCCGCGAAGGCGTGCCGCATGCACTGCTGCACAATCTGGCGCACAACAAAGTGCTGCACGAGCGCGTGGTATTCCTCACGGTGGTTACCAAGGATGAACCCTATATCTCCGCCAACAAGCGCGTGAAAGTGGAAAATCTCGGCAGCGGTTTTTATCGGCTCTACTTGCATTACGGCTTCAAGGATTCGCCGCACATCCCCAAAGCCCTGCTCCTGTGCAAGCAGTTCGGCCTGGAATTCGACATGATGCAAACCTCGTTTTTCTTGAGCCGCGAAACCATCATCTCCACCGGCTTGCCCGGCATGGCGCTGTGGCGCGAACATCTTTTCATCGGCATGGCGCGCAACGCTGAAAGCGCGATGAGCTTCTTCCATATTCCGACCAATCGGGTGATCGAGCTGGGGTCACAGGTTGAGATTTAAAAAATCTTTAGCCGCGAATTAACGCGAATGGGCGCGAATTTAAAACCGCATACACTCATCGCATCAGGGCATAAGATTAAGCACCAGGACCGCTGTTTATTCGTGTAAATTCGCGTTAATTCGCGGCTAAAGGGTTTTACAAATTTACTTCAAACTCCAATGCTGATCGGCGTCCCCAAAGAAATAAAAGACCACGAATTCCGTGTCGGCGTCACGCCGGCCGGCGTGCATGCGCTGGTCGACGCCGGGCACGAAGTGCAGGTTCAAGCCAATGCCGGTAGCGCGATCGGAATGAGCGACGCCGATTACGTCGCAGCCGGCGCGCGCATCGTGCCGGATGCGCAAACAGTCTATAAATGCCCACTCATCGTAAAAGTAAAAGAGCCGCAGCCGGCCGAACTCGCGTGGCTACACGAAGATCAAGTGCTGTTCTGCTATTTGCATCTCGCCGCCTCGCTGGAGCTGACCCAATCCCTGATCGATAAAAAAGTCATCGCGCTAGCCTATGAAACCGTCACGGACGCCACGGGCGGTTTGCCCTTGCTGATTCCCATGTCGGAAGTGGCCGGGCGCATCGCGATTCACGTCGGCGCATATTTTCTGCACATGGCCAACGGCGGCGCGGGCGTGCTGTTGGGCGGCGTGCCCGGCGTCGCCCCCGGCCGCGTGCTGGTGATCGGCGCCGGCAGCGTCGGCACGCAAGCGGCGCGCATGGCGATGGGGCTGGGCGCCGACGTCACCATCATGGATATCAATCTGCAACGCCTGCGTTACTTGGACGATGTGTTCGGCCCGCGCTTGAAGACGCGCTATTCCGAAGCGCAGGCCATCGCCGAGCTCACGCGCGAGGCCGATCTGGTGGTGAGCTCGATCTATATTCCCGGCAAGCGCGCGCCGAAGCTGATCACGCGCGACATGGTGCGCGGCATGAAACGCGGCGCGGTGCTGGTGGATGTGGCCATCGATCAAGGCGGCTCTTCCGAAACCTCGCGCCCAACCACGCACACCGACCCCACCTATATCGAAGAAGGCGTGGTGCATTATTGCGTCACCAATATGCCGTCTGCCGTCGCTGCCAGCGCAACCGAGGCCTTGACCCACGCCACGCTCCCCTTTCTGCTCAAACTGGCGCAAGACCCGCAAGCCACCCTGCGCGAGCACCCCGGTTTGCGCGGCGGCTTGCAACTCTTTCGCGGCCAGGTCACGCATCCCGGCCTGGCCGAAGATTTGAGCCTGCCCTGCGTCAGCGCTGAGTCGCTGCTTGATTGAAACTCGCGCAGCGAGTCTAAGTCCCTCTCTCCCCGCTTGCGGGAGAGAGCTAGGAGAGAGGGAAACGGTCATAGCGGGTTTTATTCGCTATGATGGCCATCGCCATGACCGTTGCCTTAAATAACCAAGCCCCGCACAGGGTTGCGGGTTAGTGTAGTGTTTCACTCTAAACGGTGCTTTCAGAGCCTCCCAAAAACGCCAGGACAAGGCGCGGCGCGCAGGCAATAGTCATTCTATTGCCAAGCGGCGCAACGCGGTCATGGCGCTTTTGGGGGGCTCCCTCCGGGCGAGTCCCTGAGCGGCCATTCGCTTCGTTGCGCTTGCTTGAAATAGAATGGCTATTCCCGCGCAAGCGCGCCTTGCGACTGACCGCTCAGGGACTCGCTGAAAGTACCGTTTAGAGTGAAACACTACACTAGTATGGGGCTGATAATTCAGAATTTACTGAAGTCTTAAACAATGGAAAACTACCTGCTCATCCTCATCAGCACGGTGTTCGTGAACAACATCGTACTGGTGCGCATTCTTGGCTTGTGCCCCTTCATGGGCGTGTCGAAGCGGCTCGAGGCCTCGATCGGCATGGCCGCCGCCACCGCTTTCGTGCTCACGCTCGGCTCCGGCGCCAGCTTCCTGGTCGATAAATATCTGCTCGGGCCGGATCTGATTTACCTGCGCACCCTATCCTTCATCGTGGTGATCGCGGCCATCGTGCAATTCACCGAGATGGTTTTGCACAAGGTATTTCCCCTGCTGTACCAAGTGTTGGGCATTTACCTGCCGCTCATCACCACCAACTGCGCGGTGCTGGGGATTCCGCTGCTCATCGTGCAGGAACAGCATGATCTGGTCGAGGCGCTCTTGATCGGACTGGGCGGCGCATTGGGCTTTTCCATGGTGCTGATCATTTTCGCCGGCATGCGCGAGCGGCTGGAAGGCGCGGATATTCCGCCGCCATTTCGCGGCACGGCCATCGCCATGATCACCGCCGGCTTGATGAGCATCGCCTTCATGGGTTTCGCAGGACTAGTGAAATGAGTCCCGTCCGATGCTGACCGCACTGCTGGCCATGGCCGGCTTGGCCTTATTCCTGGGCTTGGTGCTCGGCTTCGCCGCGATCAAATTCAAGGTCGAGGAAAGCCCGCTGGTGCAGAAGATCGATGCGATCCTGCCGCAGACGCAGTGCGGGCAATGCGGCTTCCCCGGCTGCAAACCCTACGCCACCGCGATCGCGGCGGGCGAAGCGGATATCAACCAATGCCCGCCGGGTGGTGAAGAAGGCATTCGCAAGCTGGCGGAATTGCTCGGCGTCGAGCCTAAGCCGCTGAACGCCGAACATGGCGTCACCAAGCCGAAATCGGTAGCGGTGATCGATGAGGATATTTGCATCGGCTGCACGCTGTGCATTCAAGCCTGCCCGGTGGACGCGATTCTGGGCGCGGCCAAGCACATGCATACGGTGATCGAATCGGAATGCACCGGCTGCGAACTGTGCGTGGCGCCGTGCCCGGTGGATTGCATCAGCATGGCACCGCTCACGGAAGATATTTCAACCTGGAAATGGAAATACCCGGTGTATTCCATCAAACGCACCTAACGGTCATGGCAAAGGCTACCCCCAAGATGATGAAACTCGCCATGACCGTTTCCCTCTCTCCTAACTCTTCCCCCGCAAGGAGGACGCCGGTGGGTACCCCGCTGCTTACCCCCGTAAAGGGGACGCCGCCAGACGCTCGCCCTTCGGGCGGTCTTGGCGCAGGCAGCGACCCTTCCGCAGTCCCGCAAGCGGGAGAGAGGGACTTAGGCTCGCTCCGCGAGTTTTATCTTACTCAATGAGAAAACTGTTCGAATTTCACGGCGGAGTACACCCGGCGCAGCACAAAGACGAATCGGCCGCGCTGCCGATTGCCGCCGCGCCCTTGCCCGCGCGGCTGATCGTGCCCATGCACCAGCACATCGGCAACCGCGCCAAACCCATCGTGGCTGTGGGGGAGCGTGTGCTCAAAGGCCAAATGATCGGCCAAGCCGACGGCTATATTTCCTGCGCGGTGCATGCGCCGACCTCGGGCACGGTCAGCGCGATTGAAATGGCGACCGTACCCCACCCCTCCGGCCTGCCCGACCTGTGCATCAGCATCGAGCCGGATGGCGAAGAACAATGGGTAGAACGCACGCCGCTCGATTATGCCGCGCTAAACCCGAGCGAATTGCGCAACCGGCTGCGCGATATGGGGCTGGCCGGCCTGGGCGGCGCGGTGTTTCCCAGCCATGCCAAACTCAACCCCGGCCGTCACCCCGCCATCCCCACGCTGATCCTGAACGGCGCCGAATGCGAACCGTGGATCACCTGCGACGATCTGCTGATGCACGAACGCGCAGAGCAAATCATCAGTGGCGCCAAGATCATGCAACACATGCTGGGCGCGACCGAAGTGCTGATCGGCATCGAAGACAACAAGCCGCAAGCGATCCAAGCCATGCGCGCCGCCTGCGCGGGCACGGACTTCGAAGTCGTGGTGGTTCCGGCCAAATATCCCTCCGGCGGCGCCAAGCAATTGACCAGGATGCTCACCGGCAAAGAGCCGCCCA
>MEQN01000070.1:5790-8831 GCA_001770235.1 Betaproteobacteria bacterium RBG_16_58_11 | reverse complement strand
CGACATCGGCGTGCAGGTATTCAACGTCGCCACCGCTTATTCGCTGGCGCGCGCGGTGCTGCACGGCGAGCCGGTGATTTCGCGCGTGGTCACCGTCACCGGCAATGTCGAGCGGCCGCAAAACTTCGAAGCCTTGATCGGCACGCCGATAAGCGAATTGGCCGCGCTCGCCGGCCCGCCGCGCGCCGATACCCAAGGCTACATCATGGGCGGACCGATGATGGGCTTCAAGCTGCCGTCCGGCCAAGCGCCGCTGATCAAAGCCACCAACTGCCTGATCGCGACCTCGCCCAAACTGTTTCCGGCCCCGCCGCCGGCGCTGCCCTGCATCCGCTGCACCCAGTGCGCGCAAGCCTGCCCGGTGGAATTGCAACCGCAGGATATGTACTGGTTCGCGCATGCAAAAGAATTCGGCAAGGCGCAGGAATACGATTTGTTCGATTGCATCGAATGCGGCTGTTGCGATTACGTCTGCCCCAGCCACATTCCGCTGGTACAGTATTTCCGCTTCGCGAAAAGCGAAATCTGGGCGCGCGAACGCGAGAAAGACAAAGCCGACGTGGCGCGTGCGCGGCACGAGTTCCGCGACTACCGCATCGAGCGCGAGAAAAAAGACCGCGCCGACAAACTGGCGGCCAAAACCCAAGGGCCCAAAACACCGGTGACCGGCCACACCGAAGCCGACAACAAACAAGCTGCGATACAAGCCGCGATCGACCGCGCCAAACTGAAACGCGCCGGCGTCGAGCCGAAAAACGTGGATAATCTGCCCGCGGATAAACTACAGGAAATCCGGGAAATCGAAGCGCGCCGCGCGCAGCTCAAACATGCGATGGAAAAGCCGACTGATGCGCCTTAGCAATAAAACATTTAGCCGCGAATTAACGCGAATGAACGCTAATTAAAACCACACATCGACACAGAGATTGGAATCAGAATGTTTTTTCTTATTTCGCGTAAATTCGCGTTAATTCGCGGCAAAGTGGTTTCTTAAGACATGGCCTTCGTCTCCACTAACACCAGTGTCAGCAGCGTCATGCTCAAAGTGCTGTTCGCGCTTTTGCCGGCGACCGCGATTTATCAGCTCTATTTCGGCCCGGCGATTTTGGTAAGCATCGTGCTGGCCAGCCTGACGGCGATCGGCGCGGAAGCGGCGATGCTGCGTCTGCGCAAGCTGCCCATCAAACCGTTTTTACTGGACGGCAGCGCGCTGGTCACGGCCTGGCTGCTGGCGCTGTCCATGCCGCCCTTCGCCCCCTGGTGGCTGATCGTGATCGCCACGCTGTTCGCCATCGTGGTGGCGAAGCATTTGTACGGCGGGCTGGGCAATAATTTATTCAATCCGGCGATGGTGGGTTACGCGGTGATGTTGATTTCCTTCCCCGCGCACATGACGCAATGGCCGGTGGTCGATACGCTGGCGCATGCGCATCTATCGCTCGGCGACACGCTGCGCTTCATCTTCGGCGGCGAGTTGCCGGCGGGCATGAAGCTGGACGCGCTCACCCTGGCCACGCCGCTCGACACGCTGCGCACCCAGCTCTTGATGGGGCGTCCGATCGGCGACATCGCCGCCCTGCCCGTCTTTGGCCATGTCGGCGGCAAAGGCGGGGAATTGATCGCGCTGGCTTATCTCGCTGGCGGAGCATATCTCTTGCAGCAGCGCATCATCACCTGGCACATCCCCGCCGCCCTGCTCGGCAGTTTGGCACTCTTGTCCTTCGGCTTTCATGCTTACGATGCGGCGCGCTATGCCGCGCCGTGGTTCCATCTGGCCACCGGCGGCGCGCTGCTCGGCGCTTTCTTTATCGCGACCGATCCGGTTACCGGCGCCACCACGCCCAAGGGTAAACTCATCTTCGGTGCGGCGATCGGCGCGCTGATCTATCTGATCCGCACCTGGGGCGGCTATCCGGATGGCGTGGCGTTCGCGGTGTTGATTATGAATATGTGCGTGCCGCTGATCGACGCCTACACCCAGCCGCGCGTATTCGGCCATGCCAGAAAGAAGAACAAGCCATGATCTCGGCAGCGAAAAATTCGATGCGCACCGCGCTGACGATGCTCGCATTCACCGTGCTCGGCACGGGGCTGCTGGCTTACACATTCGAAATCACCAAGGACACAATCGCCAAGAGCGAGGAGCAAGCCAAGCTGGCCCTGATCAACCAGGCGCTGCCGAAGGCGCTCTACGACAATGCGATCGTGAATGATGTGGCGATGCTCCCCCCCGCGCCGGAACTCGGCACGACAATGCCTTCTGCGGCTTACCGCGCGCGCTTGAACGGCGCGCCCTCGGCCTTGGTGCTGGAAGCGATCGCGCCGGACGGTTACAGCGGCAAGATCAAGCTCTTGATCGCGATCCGCGCCAATGGCGAACTTGCCGGCGTGCGCGTGGTTTCCCACAAGGAAACGCCTGGCCTGGGCGACTACATCGATGCCGCCAAGAGCGACTGGATCAAGCAGTTCGAACATGCCTCGCTGGTGCAACCCGATAGCAGCGCATGGAAAGTCAAAAAGGACGGCGGCCATTTCGACTACATGACCGGCGCCACCATCACCCCGCGCGCGGTGGTCAAGGCAGTGCATAAAGCCCTGCGCTATTATGAACAACACGGCAGCGAGATTTTTGCGCTACCGACGCTATCCAACGGTCATGGCGATGACCTCTCCGCAAGATGAAAATCGCCATGACCGTTTCCCTCTCTCCTAGCTCTCTCCCGCAAGCGGGCGAGAGGGACTTAGACTCGCTTCGCGAGTTTCATTTATTGGAGCAAACATGAGCCAGCCATCCTATCGCGAGATTATCGGCAATGGTTTATGGAAACAAAACGCCGGCGTGGTGCAACTGCTCGGCCTGTGCCCGCTGCTCGCCATCAGCACCTCGGTGGTGAACGCGGTGAGCCTGGGACTGGCGACGGCGCTGGTCATGGCCGCCAGCAACGGCGCGACCTCGCTCATCCGCAACCTGGTGCCGAAAGAAATCCGCATCGCGGTATTCATCCTCATCATCGCCGCGCTGGTCACGGCAATCCAACTGG
>MEQN01000070.1:4250-5717 GCA_001770235.1 Betaproteobacteria bacterium RBG_16_58_11 | reverse complement strand
CGTGCTCGCGCGCACCGAAGCCTTCGCCTCCAAAAACCGTTTCCTGCCCTCGGTCGTGGATGGCTTCGTGATGGGCATCGGCCTCATGCTGGTGCTGGTTGTATTGGGTGGCATGCGCGAAGTCGTCGGCCGTGGCACGCTATTTTCCGGCATCGATCTGGTATTCGGCGAAGCCGCCAAAACCTGGGTGTGGCACGTATTGCCCGATTACAAAGGCTTCCTGCTGGCCATCCTGCCGCCGGGCGCGTTTTTCGGTTTGGGGCTGTTGATCGCGGGCAAGAATTGGCTGGATCAGCGCGCGGCAAAACATCAGGCCATCCCGCTCGTTCCTGTGGGTGGCCAGACATAAATTCATGAACCCCGCCAAGCGCCACGAAATTTTCTCCCGTCTGCGTAATCTCAATCCCCGCCCCGCCACCGAGCTCGAATACCAAACCCCGTTCGAGTTGCTGCTCGCGGTGATTCTGTCGGCCCAGGCCACGGACCGTGGCGTGAATCTCGCCACGCGCAAGCTGTTCCCGGTCGCCAACACGCCGGCGGCCATTTACAAATTGGGCATTGCCGGGCTGGAGCGTTATATCCGCACCATCGGCCTGTATCACAGCAAGGCCCGGCACATCATCGCTGCCTGCAAGATTTTGGGCGAGCAATACGGCGGTGAAGTGCCACGCGAGCGTGAAGCGCTGGAAAGCCTGCCCGGCGTGGGGCGCAAGACGGCGAACGTGATCCTCAACACCGCCTTCGGCGAACCGACCATCGCCGTCGATACCCATATCTTCCGCGTCGCGAACAGAACCGGAATCGCCCCCGGCAAAACCGTGCTGGAGGTGGAGCGGAAGCTGCTAAAATTCGTACCGGATGAATTCAAGCATGATGCGCACCACTGGCTGATTCTGCACGGGCGCTATGTGTGCAAGGCACGCAAGCCGAATTGCCCGGAATGCTTGATTCGGGATTTGTGCGAGTATCGAAGTAAAACTGAATAATGAAACCGACCATGATCGTTGCCCTCTCTCCTAGCTCTCTCCCACAAGTGGGAGAGAGGGACTTAGGCTCGCTGCGCGAGTTTCATACTACATGACCATCGCCACCGTACTCGCGCGCGGACTGCGCCCCACCGAAGACATCGCGCACCAAGCGGTTGCCGCGGCGATGGAGCGCGCGCAACTGACGCACGCCAACAGCGTACTGCTGTTTCTCACGCCTGAATTCGCGCGCGACCCGCTGCCGTCTTTGCGCGCCGCGTCCAAGGCGGCGAATTGCATGCAGGTGATCGGCTGTTCCGCCGCCGGCATTTTCACCGAAGAGGATTGGGTGCTGGATAGCCCGGCCGCCGCCGCGATGGTGTTCGGCGGCGGTGTCGCGCTGGCGCCGGCGCATGATATCGCCGCTGATACGCTGGTGTTTTCGCTCGCCGCGCCCAATGCCATCAACAGCGCGTGGATCAAGGCGCCGGGCCAGCGTTTC
>MEQN01000070.1:3580-4240 GCA_001770235.1 Betaproteobacteria bacterium RBG_16_58_11 | reverse complement strand
CGTGTCGGGCGACGCCACCGGCCAAGGCCCGTTCAAGGTTTGGTGCGGCGCGAAAGTCGCCGGCCAGGGCCGCTGCGAAACCTTGATTCAAGGCGCGCATGGCCTGGTCGGCGTGTCGCAAGGCATACGCGCCCTCTCCGCGCCGCTCGAAATCACCCAAGTCAGCGGCTATGACGTGATCTCGCTCACCTCCCAACCTGCGCTTAATATCCTGGCGCGCGAGTTGCCGCTGGAAGTGCGCGAGCAAGAACATCTCCCCTTGCATCTGATTATGGCGGGTGTGATTTTCGGCGAGCCGGAACATGCGATTTCCGAAGGCCGCTATCGCTTGACGCCGATCATCTCCACCAACGCCGATGATCGCTCTGTCACCCTCTCATCTCGGCTGGCGCCGGGTGACCGCCTGTTTTGGGCGCTGCGCCAACCGCTCGCCGCGGAGCGCGATATGCGCATCACCCTCGATCGCATGGAGCAGAACATGAATGAAACACCCGATTTCGGCCTGTTTTTCCCGTGCATGGGACGCGGCCCGTATTTCTACGGCGGGGTCGATCGCGATCTGGATTTGGTGAAGGCGCGCTATCCCGGCATGCCGATGATCGGTTTTTACGGCAACGGCGAAATCGGCCCGCTCAACGGCGAGAATGAGATTTTCCAGTA
>MEQN01000070.1:346-3566 GCA_001770235.1 Betaproteobacteria bacterium RBG_16_58_11 | reverse complement strand
TATTGGGATTGTTCAAAGCCGATGTTTAGCCCCAGCCGTGAAGATGCGCGCCGGGGGTTTTTCGAAACGTGGCGCAAATACCAAGCCCGCGAACCGGTGGACGGTATCGAAGCCATGCTGCTGGAAGTGATCTTGCAACATCCCGAATATCACGCGCTGCTTTCCAAACCCGATCAATACCAGGATCGCGACTACTCCCCCGAGCATGGCGAGACCAACCCCTTCCTGCACATGAGCATGCACCTCGCCATCAACGAACAGTTATCCATCGATCAACCACCGGGCATTCGTGAACGCCATCAAGCCTTGCTGGAGCGGCTGGGCGACGCGCACGGCGCGCAGCACACCATGCTCGAATGCCTGGCCGAAGAAGTCTGGCATGTGCAACGCCACCAGGTATCGTTCGATGCCGAGCGTTATCTGGGATGCATCGACCGGCAATCCCACGAATGACGGGCGAATGCGCTTTGCCTTTTCGGATTCCTGATTTGTCAAACTCCGGGCACGCTGGCCTGCCACGACCCAGGTTTCTCGAATAAGCAAAACTACTGCGGTCCAAGCACCCGCAGTAAATCCTCAACCGTCGTCAGCCCTTCGACCACTTTGACGATGCCATCTTCGATCAAGGGCGCCGACCCAAGCTCACGCGCCTTACGCGCCACCTCGATGATGGGCGCGCTGTCGGCAATCAGGTGCCGCAATTCGTCATCCGGCGTCAGCACTTCGTACACACCAAGCCGACCGCGATAGCCGGTCTTGTTGCATTGCTCGCAGCCGCGCCCTTTGAATGAAGTTGTGATCTGCGCGCCATAGCGCCCGAGTTTATCCAGCAGCTCCGCCGAAGGGATATGCGGTTCCCGGCAATGCGGGCAGATCTTCCGCAGCAAGCGCTGGGCGATAATCCCCTCCAGCGCGGTGGCCACCACATAAGGCTTGAGCCCCAAGTCGAACAGGCGCGACAGCGTCGCCAGCGCGGAATTGGTGTGCAGCGTGGAATACACCAAGTGCCCGGTGAGCGCCGCATGAAACGCCACTTCGGCGGTTTCCAAATCGCGGATTTCGCCCAGCAATACCACATCCGGATCCTGGCGCAAGATGGAGCGCAGCACGATAGGAAAGGTCAGTCCAATTTTTTCCTTAATCAGCACTTGCCCCGCCATATCCATGTAGTACTCCACCGGATCTTCGATGGTGACGTAGTTCTTTTCCGGCGTCGCATTGTGCTGAAGCAGCGCATACAGCGTGGTGGTTTTACCGCTACCGGTCGGTCCGGTGGCGAGAATAATGCCTTGCGGCTTATCGACCAGGCGCAATACCCGACCCTGATCGTGGCGCGAAAAACCCAGCGATGTCAAATCCACAATAGCTGAGTTGCGGTCGAGGATACGCATCACCACTTTCTCGCCATTGATAGTAGGCAAGGTCGAGATGCGCAAGTCCACGATGCGCAGCGGCGTTTTGACGGAAATGCGGCCATCCTGCGGCCGGCGCCGCTCGGAGATATCGAGCTCGGCCATCACCTTCAAGCGCGAAACAAACGATTGATAAAGGTGATGCGGAACATGAATTTTGTCGGACAGCACACCATCGATGCGGTAACGCACCACCACGCTCTTGGTGCGCGGTTGCACATGAATATCGCTCGCGCCCAGACGGATCGCTTCCAGTATCACCGCATTGACCAGACGGATCGCGGGCGGCTCGTCGGTACCCTGCAAGAGCTGCTCAAGCGATTCGTTGTCGTCATCTTCGATGATGACTTCGATGCCCTCGTACGGATCGGCGGTGCCGACGATCGACTCTAAATCCTTGAAATCGACTTCTGTATTCTCTCCGTAAAGCTCGACGATCTTGGCCTTGATCGCCGCGACATCGGCCATCGCCGTGCGCACGTCGAGCCCGGAGATGAAACGCAGATCTTCCAGCAGCCCCACATCCATCGGGTCGGCCACCGCCAGCAGCAGCCGCCTGCCTTCCAATTTGAGCGGCACCACCCACTGCTTCTCGCATAAGCTGCGGGGAATCAGCTCGCACGCCGCTTGATCTGCCTGGAATTCGCCGAGTGCGACTTCTTCCACCAGCAAGTCTTTACGCAGCACCTCACGCAGTTTGCTTTCGGATATCCAATCGCGGTCCAGGATCAGCCGCAGGACCGGTACCTTATTCGTCTGTTGCAGCCGGTACAACTCCTGAACTTGCTGGCTGTTGAGCAGTCCTTTTTTATTCAGCATGATCGCCAATTGACTGCGATTATTGATCGTCAGCCGCGACAAAGCATCTAGCTCCTTCGATTTCTTGGTGTTGTCCTGCTGCAGCACCTTGTTCTTCTGCTTCAAATCGTATTGTTCGAGCGCCAAGCCCACGGTGACCCGCAGATCATCATCGTTCCATGGCTTGAGGATGAACTTGTACACCGCGCCCTCATTGATCGCCGCCATCACCGCGCCGGTATCGGCGTGGCCGGTGAGCATGATGCGAATCAAATCCGGCTGGATCGCCTTCGCCTGCCGCAGCAGCTCGGCGCCGTTCATCACCGGCATCATGTAATCCGAAACCATGACGTGATATTGGCCGCGCTGGAGCAGATCGACCGCCTCCTGGCCGTTTGCCGCCGTGTGGATTTCGTAGTTTTCCTGGCGGAATACGCGCTGCAATGCGTTGAGGACATTGGGCTCGTCGTCCACCAGCAGCATGCGATAGGCAGCGGGGGGCGCCTGGGTGTCGCCAGGATGGATTTGCGGCGCAGTGCCGGTGAAAAGCGAAGCGTAGCGTGACATGGTATGCGGCGCGGTGAAATCCGTGTGTAAAAGGCGTCCTTTACCCCGCCGGGACGCCGGCTTATCTTAATAACGGCGAAATCCCACTTATTCTTTAGCTCGGCTTATCAAGCCGTTATCGGCAGTTTGAGGGTGAAAGTCGTGCCTTTCCCCACCGTGCTCTCTACCGAAAGCGTACCGCAATGCGCCGCGATGATATCCCGCGCAACGGTGAGCCCGAGACCTGTGCCCTGGCCGACCTCGCGCGTGGTAAAGAATGGGTCGAAGATGCGATCGAGAACCTCCGGCGCCATGCCGCGCCCGGTATCGCTGATCTCGATACCGATTGAATTGGACTCGACACTGGTAGCGATGCGTATCTGCCCGGGCCGATCCATCGCCTGCGCGGCATTCAATAACAGATTGAGGAATACTTGATTGAGATGCCCCGGGCGGCAGCGCGT
>MEQN01000070.1:0-304 GCA_001770235.1 Betaproteobacteria bacterium RBG_16_58_11 | reverse complement strand
CGAGACTTGCGCCGACGCCACATTGCACACAGAGCGAATACAGGCGTTGATATCTGCTATTTGTTCCTCGGCTTGATCGATATTGGAAAAATCCTTGAGATCCGCCACGATGCGCGCCACCCTGTCTGCCCCGGCGACGCTCTCATTCAATAAAGTGGCGAAATCCTCCAGGATAAAACCCAGGTTCTCCTGGCGCCAAAAAGCGGCAACCTCGGGGTTGCCGCCGGCTTTAGCCAACTGCGCAAATCGATCCAGTATTTCGACATAGCTTTGCGCCGTGGATAAATTGCTGCGGACAAAACCT
>MEQN01000069.1 GCA_001770235.1 Betaproteobacteria bacterium RBG_16_58_11 | reverse complement strand
ACAGCCAAGCGGCTGCCCCTTGCTAGTCAGTGGCGCGATGATGACACGCGGTAACGCAGCGTTCAGGTCATCGGGCGAGACTACCAATGCCGGGCGTGTTTTTTTAATCTCGGTGCCGATGGTCGGATCAAGATTGACCCAATACACTTCGCCACGCTTTACCACACCCACTCCTCGCTTCCTTCATCCGCAGGCAGCGCAGCAAGCGGCTCGGAATCAACTTCAGGTTTATAGCCCTCAAACCAACCAGCACGGGGAGACTTGATTGAAGCAATCACTAGATTTTTGCCCTCCAGCCTAATATCCACTTCGTCGCCCATTTCACAGGCGGCCAGTAGTGCTGCGGGAATGATAATCCCACGGGAATTACCCACTTTTCTTAAACTTGCACGCATAACTTTCTCCAAACAAGATGTGGTAACGATGTTATAACAATTTGCAGAATAAACACAAGACCAAGCCACTGATATTCGCGTGGCATGCCTAATTCTTATTTAAGGCTCATTGCCTTACAATATGGCTTGTGACACAATATTAAAAAGTGTTGCACATTTCAAGGTAAGCGCATGAAAAACTTAAACATTCGTGAAATACGCCAAGAGCTTGCGCATTTGGACGAGTTGCTGGCCCGAGAGGGCGAAGTGATTCTGACTCGCCACGGAAAACCCATTGCGCGCGTGCTGCCTATTGCTCAGGAAAGCGGCACGCTACACCTGCCATCACTCAAATGGCTACGGGATAAAATGCCCAGCCAAACAGTCGGCAGTGAAGTATTGATTCGAGAAGATCGCGATGCCCGTGACTGATTGCTACGTCGACACCAGCGTGCTGGTCAAGCTATATGTCGCTGAACCGCTGTCGGAGGAAGCCGAGAAATTTATCGACACCCTCAACCGCCCTTTGATCAGCAGCCTGAGTATTTTGGAGTGGCACTGCGCGATGAACCGCAGATGGCGCAACGGCGCGTTTGACGACGCATATCATCAGATGGCGCGGGCGGAGTTTGCGCGCCACTTAGCGAGCGGCGCCTATCGCGTGCATGCCCTGCATGAAGGACTGTATTCGCAAGCAACGTATCTGTTAGCGTCGGTTACGCCACTCGCCTTACGTACACTGGACGCACTGCACCTTGCCGCCGCGCAATCCGCACACGCAAGCACGATTGCCACCGCGGATAAAATCATGGCCCAAGCAGCGAACCAGCTTGGTCTAGAAACCACCACTTTTTTTAACTGAGTTCCCTCATGGCCGACCCACAAGATCAACCCCAAGACGAAAACCAAATCATCGCCGAACGCCGCGCCAAACTAAAAACGCTACGCGAAAACGGCAATCCCTTTCCCAACGATTTTCAGCGCGAGCATTTGGCCGAAGTGCTGCACGAACAGTACGAAGATCTGCCGAAGGAAGAACTGGAAGCGAAAAACGTCGCCGTGGTGGTGGCCGGACGCATGATGTTGAAGCGGTTGATGGGCAAGGCCAGCTTCGCCACGCTGCAAGACATGAGCGGCCGCCTGCAAATTTATATCACCGACGACCACACGGGTGCCGCGGCACATGAAGCCTTCAAGCATTTTGATCTGGGCGATATCATCGGCGTGCGCGGCACGATGTTCAAAACCAACAAGGGCGAGCTCTCGGTGCGCGCCACCGAGATCAAGTTACTGACCAAAGCCCTGCGTCCGCTGCCGGACAAGTGGCACGGCCTCACCGATCAGGAAGTGAAATACCGCCAGCGTTACGTCGATCTGATGATGAACGAGGAGACCCGTCTTACCTTTGTGCGGCGCTCTAAAATCATGCAAGCGTTTCGCAGTTTTCTGATGGGTGAGAATTTCCTGGAAGTGGAAACGCCGATGATGCATCCCATCCCCGGCGGTGCGGCGGCGCGCCCTTTCGAGACGCATCACAATGCGCTGGATATGCAGCTTTTTCTGCGCATCGCGCCCGAGCTGTATTTGAAGCGGCTGGTGGTGGGCGGGTTCGAGAAGGTATTCGAGATCAATCGCAATTTCCGCAACGAAGGCATTTCCCCGCGCCACAATCCCGAGTTCACCATGCTCGAATTCTATGTGGCGTATCGCGATTACCATTACCTCATGGCGTTGACGGAGCAGATGTTCAGCTACATTTGCCAAGAGGTGCTCGGCACCACCACGATCAGCTACCAGGGACGCATCATCGATTTCGCCAAGCCGTTTGCGCGCATGAGCATGGTGCAGGCGGTGCTGCATTACCATCCGGAATTCACCCTGGCGCAAGTCAACGATCCGAAGTTTCTGATCAACTATTTCGAGCAACACAAGTTCGAATACCGCAAGGGCGACGGCATCGGTGGGCTGCAAACCACTTTGTTCGAGGAAACCACCGAACACTTGCTGTTCGACCCCACCTTCATCGTCGATTACCCGGCTGAAACCTCGCCGCTTGCGCGGCGCAGCGATAAGCACCCGGAAATCACCGAACGCTTCGAGCTTTTCATCGCCGGACGCGAGCTGGCGAATGGCTTCTCCGAATTAAACGATGCGGAAGACCAAGCGGAACGTTTCATGCAGCAAGTGCGTCAGAAGGAAGCGGGCGATAAGGAAGCCATGCACTACGATGCCGATTACATCCGCGCCCTGGAATACGGCTTACCCCCCACCGCGGGCGAGGGCATCGGCATTGATCGCTTTGTGATGTTGCTGACCGATAGCGCGAATATTCGGGATGTGATTCTGTTCCCGCATATGCGGCCGGAGAGTTGATTCCGGCGCGGGGAAAATGAGGCGATCTTAGCGCCCAGCCTGCTGAGTGCTTGCATGGTGCGTAGTAGGTTCATCTGCGCGCACGGCATTTTCTGCGGAGAACAATACGGCGGCGCAAGCGGCGAACCAGATCAATTTGGTCACGACATTCGTCTTCATTTTTCTCTCCCACCTGATTGAGTCAAAAAAACATTTAGAAATTAACGGGGGGGTGAGCGAGTTTCTTTAACCTTTTTTATGAACAATTTTTTCTCCATTAATTACAATTTGTTAACGCCGGATGCTGAGGTAAACGATTAAATTGTGAGGGCGTTTATAGCTGAGACTGGCATTTACATAGAGGAGAAAATCATGACTAGTTCTACCCTGCGTACCCACCCGATCGTCATCATCAGCGCCATCGCAGTCACCATCTTCGCCTTGGTCGGCACAGCGGCCATCATGGGCTGGCTACCCAAAGCGCACACCGAAGAGGGAAGTGCTACGCAGGCAAAGCTGGTTAGCGAATCGTCTGCTGATAAAGCGAAAGCGGCTGAAGCAAAACAATCTGACGAAGCCAAGCAAGCAAAATCCAGTTCAGTAAAAATTGCATCCGCGGAAAGCACGCCCCGCACAAGCAGCGCCGCCACCTGCGACAATTGCGGCGTGGTGCATTCGGTTAACCTGATCACCAAGGAGGGCGAAGGCACCGGTCTTGGCGCCGTCGCCGGCGGCGTGGCGGGCGGCTTGCTCGGCAACCAAATCGGCAAGGGCAAAGGCAATACCGTGGCGACCGTGGCCGGTGTGGCGGGCGGCGCGTATGCCGGTCACCAAGTGGAAAAAACCATGAAAAAGACCCAAAGCTACAAGATCACGGTGCGCATGAATAACGGTACCGATAGGGTCTTTCACCAAAACACCGATCCCGGCTTGGCGATCGGCGAGAAAGTCAAAATCGAGAACGGCGGCATCGTCCGGCAATAGCGCCGCGCCTCAACTTTTCGCGCAGGCCACCCTGCCCGGCCCCTCTACCCCACTCGGGTAGATAGACCGGGCAGTTTCATTGGGTTTAGCATGAGCCCTTTAGTAGTGGATTCAGCATGCAACCCGTCAATCTTCCCATCAATCTATTACGCATCGATCTACCCATCGGCGGCATGACCTGCACGGCGTGCGCCGCGCGGATCGAGCGCAGCCTCAATCAGCAACCCGGCATCACCGCGGCCATCAACCTCGCCGCGGAAAAGGCGCGCGTCGATTACGACCCCGCGCAAACCACGCCGGAACAAATCGTTTCGATTATCGAGAAAGCGGGCTACCAAGTCCCCGAGCAGCATATCTCGCTCGCCTTGGAGGGCATGACGTGCGCCGCTTGCGCCGCCCGCATTGAAAAAGCGCTCAATCTCCTACCTGGGGTTTCCGCCAGTGTGAACTTCGCCACCGAGCAAGCGGCCGTGCGCTTTCAGCCGGGCAAGATCACGATTGCCCAACTCATCGACGCCGTGCGCAAGACCGGTTACCAAGCGCGCGAGATGGCGGCGCAAGACCGCGAGGCCGAGCGCGCGCGCAAACTGGTGCACTATCAAAAAGAATTCCGCCTGTTTTGGATTTCGGCCTTACTCACCTTGCCGCTGCTGGCGCAAATGGGCGGCATGGTGAGCGGCGAGCATCAAGACTGGCTGCCGCGCTGGCTGCAATTGGCCCTGGCGACGCCGGTGCAATTCTGGATCGGCAAACGCTTCTATATTGGGGCGTATCACGCTTTGCGCGGCGGCGGCGCGAATATGGACGTGCTGGTGGCGCTGGGCACCACCATGGCTTATCTCCTAAGCTTGGTCGTCACGCTGCTGGGGATGCACGAGCAACATGTTTACTTCGAGGCCTCCAGCGCCGTGATCACCTTGATCCTGCTTGGCAAGCTGTTGGAAGCACGTGCCAAGGGCAAAACTTCGGCCGCCATCGAAGCGCTGCTCAAACTGCAACCGCGCACGGCGCGCGTCGAGCGCGATGGCCAGCAAATCGATGTCCCCATCGAGCAACTCCAAGCGGGCGATGTGTGCGTCGTGCGCGCAGGTGAAAACATTCCCGTCGATGGCGAAGTGATCGAAGGCGCCTCCAGCGTGAATGAAGCCATGCTCACCGGCGAGAGCATGCCGCGACACAAAGCCCCCGGTAGCCGCGCCTATGCCGCCACGCAAAACCTCGACGGCATGCTGAAGCTGCGCGCCACTAGCGTAGGCAGTGCAACCCAACTCGCCCACATCGTGCGCATGGTCGAAGATGCGCAAGGCTCGAAGGCGCCGATCCAACGCCTGGCCGATGTCATCTCCGGCATCTTCGTGCCCATCGTGGTGGGGATTGCGCTGGTCACGTTCGTGCTCTGGTGGTGGCTGGGTGGCGACTTATCCGCTGCACTCATCAACGCGGTGGCGGTGCTGGTCATCGCTTGCCCTTGCGCCTTGGGGCTCGCCACGCCGACGGCGATCATGGTCGGCACCGGACGCGGCGCGCAAACCGGCATCCTGGTGCGCGATGCACGCGCACTGGAACAAGCGCACAAAATCACCACACTGATCGTGGATAAAACCGGCACCCTGACCGAGGGTCAACCCACGGTCACGGATGTGATACCGGCAGGCAATCACTCAGCCCAAGATTTGCTCGCCGTCGCGGCGGCGCTCGAACAAGGTTCACAACATCCTTTGGCCACAGCGATTCTCAGCCATGCCCAGACCCAGGGCGTGACACCGCGCGCGATAAGCCAGTTCAGCAGCGTCGCGGGCAAGGGTGTGTCGGCGCTCATCGATAACGAACAGGTTTTTCTCGGTTCCCTGAGCTTCCTCGCGGCATCAAACGTGCCGCTGGCTGACGCCGATGCGCGCGCCTTGCTCGATCAAGGCAAGACGGTGATCGGCATCGGCTCCACTCAACACTTCATGGGGCTGATCGCCATCGCCGACCGCCTGCGCGACGACTCCGCCGCCGCAGTGCGCCGCCTGCAAGCAATGCATATCGAGGTAGTGATGCTGACCGGCGACAACCCGCAGACGGCCAAAGCCATCGCCGAGCAAGCGGGCGTCGATCGCTTCCTCGCCGAAGTCATGCCGCAAGACAAGGCGCAGGAAGTAGCACGGCAAAAAGCCCAAGGCAAAGTGGTCGGCATGGCCGGCGACGGCATCAACGATGCACCGGCGCTATCGGCGGCGGATGTCGGCTTCGCCATCAGCAGCGGTTCCGATATCGCCATCGAAGCGGCGGATGTGACCTTAATGCGCAACAGCCTGATGAGCGTGGCGGATGCCATCTCACTCTCGCGCGCGACGCTCAGCAAGATTCGCCAGAACCTATTCTTCGCTTTCATCTACAACGTGCTGGGCATTCCGCTCGCCGCACTGGGCATGCTGAACCCGGTGATCGCCGGCGCGGCCATGGCCATGAGCTCGGTGTCGGTGGTGAGCAATGCTTTGTTGTTGAAACGCTGGAAACCGATTTCGCCACAAACGTTGCCCTCTCTCCTAGCTCTCTCCCGCGAGCGGGAGAGAGGGACTTAGGCTCGCTTCGCGAGTTTCATCTTAGGAGACGTGAATGGAAACCCTTACCCTGAATGTAAAAGGCATGACCTGCATGGGCTGCGTCAACAGCGTCAAACGCGTGCTCGCGCCGATTGCCGGCGTCGCCAATGTGGAGGTCGTGCTGGAAACCGGCAAGGTCGATATCGGCTATGACGCGAGCCAAGCGAAAGCCGATCAATTCCGCGAGGCTATCCGCAATGCCGGCTACGAAGTCCTGAACTAAAGCGCCACGCGCGGCTCTGCGTGAGCGCGGCAGAGAAGATTTTTTGGTCGCTTGTGTCACGCAATCCGATGTCGCGCAACGCTGCCGCTTCAACACTAAATGTTTCGGCCAACCACATGGCAAGCGAAGGTGGAAGCTGTGCGTCCAGCCAAAACTTCACGCAACAAGGCGGGCGTGGCTGGCGCGCTGTGCCGCGAATTGCAGGCAGGCTTGAATATCCTCTGTTTCGAGATCGGGGAAATCAGCCAAGATTTGCTCAGGAGGCAGATTCGCGGCGAGCATTTCCAGCACATCGGCCACGCGAATACGCATGCCACGAATACATGGCTTCCCTCCGCATTTGGCGGGGTCGCTGGTGATGCGGTCGAGCAGGTTCTGTGATGTGGTTTGATGCATGATCTTGTTCCAGTCAAAGATTAATCAAGAGTCAGTATAGCCCCATTTTTTGAGCGGGGAAATCCGCCTTTGCTCGCGGTGGACGCCTCTCCCCGCTTGCGCTAAAGTGGCGGCCTTTCCCTATTATTTAAGCGGTAATAACCATGAGCAACGACGAACTAAGCAAAGAACAACGCATCCTGCGCGCCATGCGCAAGACGCTGGCGAGTGTGATCAAAGACGTCACCCCGAAGAGCGGCTATCTCAGCCCCTTGTCGGACGAGACGGTCGAGGGCATCAAGGAATGCTTCACGCTGATTTCAATCCGCGAGAAGGAATTGGCGGATGAGTTGGGCTTGAATGCGGCCAAACCATATTACGTGGATGAAGTGCAGACGGCGACGGTGGTGAATTTCATTAAGCCGAAACCGGATAAGCCAGTAGAACCCACGTAGGGCAATGGAATGGACTCCCCCCCCCTGACGGCATCGGAT
>MEQN01000068.1:25453-28486 GCA_001770235.1 Betaproteobacteria bacterium RBG_16_58_11 | reverse complement strand
GCGCGGACAGATTGTGTTGTTTAAGACCGAACCGGGCCGCTTAAAGCAGGTGGTTTATCGCGATGGCTTGTACATCATTCCGCGCGACGACGGCCATATCTTGGTCGGCAGCACCTTGGAAGATGTCGGATTCGATAAAGGAGTGACGGAAGCGGCGCGCATCGATTTAAGCCGGCGCGCGGCCGAGTTGCTGCCCTTTCTCGAACAAACGCCGATGGTTGGCCACTGGGCCGGGCTGCGCCCCGGTTCGCCGGACAATATCCCGATCATGGCTCGCCACCCGTCGATCGAGAATCTTTATTTGAGTAGCGGCCATTACCGCTACGGCGTTACCATGGCGCCGGCCAGCGCGCAGTTGATGGTCAATCTGATCCTGGGCCGGCCCAATCCAATTGATGTCGCGCCTTATCGATGGCCTGCCTAGCCCGATGTAAAAAAGCGGGTCGGGCATGCCCGACCCCTACGAATATTTCTTCATGACTTAAATTTGTCATCATTTATGCAAAGCCCAATACGAGCGTCTCCCCCTTTGACTGCGGAAGGGTCGCTGCGAAGCAGCGGGGGTACTCACCGGCGTACTCCTTGCGGGTAGAGAAGGACGCTGGCTCGCTTCGCGAGTTTTACGTTAAAGTCTTGATTCATCAGGACGATAACCCTGATCAAAGGCTTGGTATTCTGTATTAAATTAGACAAAGTCCAAACATTGGCTTAAGATTATTACATGGAAAAAAAGCACTATACCCGCGACGACATGGCTGGCTTGTTGCGCGCGCATGACATCAATCCCACGCATCAGCGAATTGAGATCGCCTATGCCTTGTTCAGTCGCCAAGCGCATTTGTCGGCGGACCAGATCATGGCGATCGTGAATGATCGCCACAGCGAGACTTCCAAGGCCACGGTGTACAACACGCTGAATTTATTCAGGCAGCACAAACTGGTGCGGGAAGTGATCGTCGATCCGAGCAAGGTGTTCTACGATCCCAACACCGGCCCGCATCATCATTTTTATAATATGCAAAGCGGCGAGTTGATCGACATTAACGAGAACGATGTGCAAATCCTGGGCACGCCCACCTTGCCCGACGGCATGGTGGCCGAAGGCGCGGAAGTCATTATCCGCATTCGCCCGCAAAACCCTTGACACAAAACCCTTAGCATTGCTGGGCGTCCTTCAAACCACTATAATTCCCCGCCTTGCCGGTGTAGCTCAGTTGGTAGAGCAGCGCATTCGTAATGCGAAGGTCGGGAGTTCGACTCTTCTCACCGGCACCAAATCAAACAAAGGTCTGCAAATATGCGGGCTTTTTTCATGGCTTTAGTCTGGCGATTAAACGGTCAAGCGGCCATCGGCGCACGTTTAACATGCCGCCGCGCGGCTTTGAATCGCTGCTCTGCTTGCCACATGTCATAGGCGCTTTGCTCTGCTAGCCATAAGCGTGCTTCGCCGCCGCGCTCCTTGCCTAGCCATGCTTCGATGCGCAAAGCCATTTCCGGGGAGATGGCGGCGCGGCCATTCAGTACGCGCGAAAGCGTTACGCGCGCTACGTCCAATTGCTGCGCGGCTTCTGTTACAGACAAGCCCAGCGCGGGCAGCACGTCGTCGCGCAAGGTCAAGCCAGGGTGTGGTGGGTTGTGCATTCGGCTCATGTTCAATTTCTCCTAGTGATAGTCCTGGTAGTCCACGAGAACGGCGTCCGTGCCGTCAAAAGTGAATGTCATGCGCCAATTGCCGCTCACCCACACCGAAAATGTCCTTTGAGTGCGCGCCCCTTCAGCGGGTGCAAGCCCCAGCCCGGCAGGTTCATGCCTTGGGCGTTGCTCGTTTCGTTCAGACGCCGCAACATGGCGGCTAATCGCGGGGCATGGGCAGCTTGAATACCCGCCATGCTTCCTTTCTCGAAAAAGGCTTTCAGGCCCTTGTGCCGGAATGTCTTGATCATGCAAAACTGTATCGCATAACGACTCACATGCCAATATGCGTATGAACCACCGGTTAGTCCGAATGTGCTGACAACGCTTGTAGGCCGTTTTGCTTTTGGGGTTTAGCACGCTGCCTGTTTCTCCCTCGCCAATTTGTAACATTAGCGAGGCTAGTGTAGTTTTGCATTGAACCAAGCCAGTTTCGCTGCTAAACGAGAGGGGGCAAGTATGGACGTATCACGTAGGTCGATATTGAAAGCCTTGGGGCTGGGTGGCCTGATGACCTTGGCGGGAGGGATCGCATGGAAATTCAGGCATAAGCTGGTTCCCTTCTCGGAAAGGGAAGAAAAAATCCTTTCGCGCTATATCGATCTTTTCATCCCGGCGGACGAGTCGCCCGGGGCGCTGGATTTAAAATTGGACGCAAGCATTATCAATAAGGCTCGCAGCAATGCCGGGTATGCGTGGCTCATGCGGCAGGGGTGCGCATGGTTGGAGCAAGAGGCGCAGTCTGTTTTCCGTGGCGCATTCCTGAGGCTGCCCGAGAATCAGCAGATCATTTTGATCGAACGCCTTTCCACGCAGAGCCGCGGCAGCACGGGCTTCAGGTTTTTCCGCACGCTCCGGGAAGACCTGTTCGAGAAATTTTACTCCCGGCCAGAAATCTGGATTTCACTGGGTTTTAACGGGCCTCCCCAGCCGCTGGGCTTCACGGATCATGCCTTGCCTGTTCGACGGGACGGCCGGTTATGAGCGATCAGGATTACGATGTAGTCATCATGGGCGCCGGGGCGGGTGGTGCTGCCGCAGCTTGGGCGTTCGCCTCGAAAGGCGTGCGGGTTCTGGTGCTGGAAGCCGGTCCCGCGTTCAACCCTTTGACTGATTACAAGCTTCATGAGGCTACTTGGGAGTTGTCCCCCTTTCCCGAGGAAAAGGTCAGGCACAAGGCGGTCTATGGCTTTGGCGAAATGCAGCCACTTGAATCGCGCTGGGATACCTTGCGTTCCTGGAACCGGGTCCAAGGCAGGCTGAATGTGACCAACAGACGCCATGGCTGGAAATATCACCATGTGCGTGGCGCGGGGGGCAGCACCCTGCATTTCACCGGAG
>MEQN01000068.1:20464-25417 GCA_001770235.1 Betaproteobacteria bacterium RBG_16_58_11 | reverse complement strand
ACCCGCTTCGGCGTGGCGGCAGACTGGCCGCTCGATTACGCCGAACTGGAGCCCTATTACGAAATTGCAGAACGTATCATCGGCGTCGCTGGCGCCAGGGCGAATTCCCTGCTTTCGCGTCGGGCGGATTTTCCACTGCCCGCTCATCCCCTGAGTTATGCCAGTCAGGTGCTCGCCAGCAGCGGCGATAAGCTGGGCTTGCACTGGGAGCCCAACGCTCGCGCGGCGCTGTCGCGGCCTTATGACGGCCGGCCGGCCTGCAACTATTGCGGAAACTGCAACCGCGGCTGTCCGCGCATGGACAAGGGCAGCGTCGATATCACCTTCATGCGCAAGGCTTTGGAGACAGGCAAATGCACCCTCCGGACCAATGCCCCGGTCCTGCGGATCAACGCTGGATCCCATGGCCGGATACACTCCGTCGAATATACCCAGGGAGGTGTGCGGCACAAGATAAGCACCCGGGTCCTGGTGGTGGCCTGCGGCGCCGTGGAAACGCCGAGGTTGCTCCTGCTCTCCAGAAACAAGTTCGCCCCCGAAGGGTTGGCTAACGAAAATGGACTGGCCGGGCGGCATTTCATGGAAACGGTTGCCTGGCATAGCAGTGGGCTCCATCCCGATAATTTGGGTAGTTTCCGAGGCTTGCCTGCGGATGTCATTTGCTGGAGCCATAACGCACCGGATGCCATCCCGGGGGTGATAGGCGGTTGCCGTTTTGCATCGGGGGGGGCGGAGGCGGATCTGGTGGGACCCGTCAACTACGCCAAGCGCGTGGTATCCGGCTGGGGGCGAAGTCACAAGCAGGCCATGCGGCAGGACTTTGGGCGCGTGCTGTCGGTGGGCGCCATTGGCGAGTCGCTACCGAATGAGCGCTCGTATGTGGATCTTGATCCGGAGCTGCGCGACGAGTTTGGCAACCCGGCGGCGCGCATCCACAGTTTTTTGCCCGAAAGCGAGTCGCGGCGCTTGGCGTTCATGGCCGCGACATGCCGGGATATTCTTCAGGCGGCAGGGGCTAAAGAATTAGTGGAGGAATATGGAACCCACGATTTTTTCAGTGCAACCCATGTATTCGGGACTTGCCGCATGGGATACGATGCCCGGACTTCAGTGGTCGATGCAACCGGGCGCGCTCATGGCTGGAAAAATTTGTATGTCGCCGATGCCAGCGTGTTTCCAAGCTCAGGTGGCGGTGAATCCCCCTCTCTGACCATCGAGGCCTTGGCCCTGCGCACCACCGATTACATCCGGGCTGCGTTTGCGCGGCGGGAACTCTAGCTTCGATCGAGCAGTTGAGGTCTGAAAGCACCGTTTAGAGTGGAACACTACACTATCGGCGGCAGCGTATCTTGCTGCTGTTCGAGCTTTCGAGCCGGGTGGGAAACTCAACGCCGGCAGATCGTGGCGGCTTGTCCCTTATCCCAGTCCACCGTGTCGCATCATCTGAAGATTCTGCGCGAAGCCGGGGTGTTGCAAAGCGAGAAGATGGGAAAGGAAGTCTATTTCTGGATCGACAAACCGCGCCTGAGTGCGGCGTTGGATAGTGTGTCGCAATATTTAAATGAGAATGCGTGAGGGGCTATGCTAAAAAGAATCATCCGTTTACTGACCCGCTGGATATTGCCGGTAGAGCTATGCGGCGATACCGCCGAGTTGCGCGCCGGGCGCTTACTCATTATCGCCAATCACCAATCGTTTCTCGATGGCTTGCTGCTCGGTTTGTATCTGCCGCTGAATCCGGTGTTTATCGTGAATACCGGCATTGCCAAGCATTGGGGTTTCCGCTTGATCCTGTCGCTGGTCGATCATCTCACGGTCGATCCCGCCAATCCGATGGCGATGAAGCGCGTGGTGAAATTGCTCGAATCCGGGCGGCCGGTGGTGATTTTCCCCGAGGGGCGGATCACGGTGACCGGCAGCTTGATGAAAGTGTATGAGGGCCCGGCGTTCGTCGCGGCGCGCACCGGCGCCACCATCGTGCCGGTGCGCTTGGAAGGCGCGACCCGCTCGTATTTCAGCCGCACTTCAGGCGACATTCCGAAACGATTATTCCCCCGCATCACGCTGACCGTGCTGCCCGCTACCCATATCCCCATGCCGGATGCGCCGAGCGCAAAATTGCGGCGCAGAAAAGCTGGTGATGCGATGCGCAAGATCATGCAGCACATGTTGTATGCCGCAGCCCCGCAGCGCTCATTGTTCGATGCGCTGCTGGATGCGGTACGCATCCACGGCCGCGCCACGCCCATCGTGGAAGACATGCGCCAGATCGAGGAAACCTACGGCGATATTCTGCGCGCCGCCTTGGCGCTGGGGCGCATCGGCAGCCGCTTAGGGTGCGAGGGCGAGCGCATCGGCGTGCTGTTGCCGAATCTCTCCGCGACCGTGAATCTGGTTTTTGGTCTCTCCGCATTTCAGCGCGTACCGGCCATGCTGAATTACACCGCCGGCGCCGAGGGCATGCAAAACGCCTGCGTCGCTGCCGGGGTGAAGGTGGCGATCACCTCGCGCCAGTTTCTCGACACGGCGAAACTGGCCGAGACCGTCGCGGCGGTGCAAGGCGTGCGCTGGGTGTATTTGGAAGATTTGAAATCCACCTTCGGTCTGCTGGATAAAGCCTGGCTGATGGGGTTCGCGCTGTGGTTTCCGCGCTGGGCCGCGCATCGCGTCGATCCGGAAGCGACGGCGGTGGTGCTGTTCACCTCCGGCTCGGAGGGCAAGCCGAAAGGCGTAGCGCTCTCGCATCGCGCCCTGCTCGCCAACGTCGCGCAAATTTGCGCCGTGATCGATTTTTCGCCCAGCGATAAGTTCTTTTGCGCGCTGCCGATCTTTCACGCCTTCGGCCTTACCGCCGGTGCGATCCTGCCCTTGGTCACCGGCACCAAACTTTTTCTGTATCCCTCGCCCTTGCATTACAAAGTGATTCCCGAGCTGATCTACGACCGCAATTGCACGGTGCTGTTCAGCACCAGCACCTTTCTTTGCAACTATGCCAAATTCGCCAACCCCTACGATTTTTACCGCTTGCGCTATGTGGTGGCGGGCGCGGAAAAATTGAACGAGGAAGTGCGTAAGGCTTGGTTCGATAAATTCGGCATCCGCATTCTCGAAGGCTATGGCGCGACCGAGACCGCGCCGGTGCTATCGGTCAACACGCCGATGGCGTATCAGGCGGGCAGCGTGGGGCAGTTGCTGCCCGGCATCGAGTCACGCATCGAAGCCGTGACCGGCATCGAAGGCGGCGGCATCTTGCATGTGCGCGGGCCGAATGTGATGTCCGGCTATTACCGCTTTGAGCAGCCGGGCGTGCTGATCCCGCCTCAATCCGAAATCGGCGCGGGCTGGTACAACACCGGCGATGTGGTGGAAATCGATGCCGAAGGCTTTGTGATCATCAAAGGCCGGGTCAAGCGTTTCGCCAAGATCGCGGGCGAGATGGTGTCGCTGGAAGTGGTGGAGCGCATCGCGACCCAAGCCTCGCCCGAGCAGCAGCATGCCGCCTCGTCTCAAGCCGATGCGCAACGCGGCGAGAACATCGTGTTGTTCACCACCGATAGCGCGCTCAGCCGCGAGCGCTTGCTGCAAGCGGCGCGCGCCAACGGCTGTCCGGAGCTGGCGGTGCCGAAGAAAATCGTCGCGGTGGAAGCGCTGCCCATACTCGGCACGGGCAAGACCGATTATGTGAGCTTGAAGAAAATGGCGGAGACGGCATGAATCGCCGCCGCTTTATTTTGATGGCGGGGACCGGCGTGGCCGCCGCCGCGATTTGGGACAAATGGCCGGAGCAGGGTTTCTTCAATGAATGCCTGGTGAACTTGCCTCCCGAAATCGCGCAGCATGATTTGGTGCGCGCGGCGTGGGATGGCATCGATGCAGCGCATGTGTGGGATTGTCACGTGCATTTGGTCGGCGTGGGCGACCGCGACAGCGGCGCGTGGACCAACCCCAAGCTCGATTCGCTGTGGCATCCCATCCAACGCCTGCAAAAGCTGTTTTATCTGAATGCCGGTTGCGTGCATGAAGCGCCGGGGCGGTTCGACCAAAGTTATATCGAGCGCTTGCACAATCTGGTGGACGGCCTGCGCCCCGGCGCCAAGCTTATGCTGCTCGCCTTCGATCGCAATGTGCGCACCGACGGCAAGCCGGATTGGGATAATTCCACTTTCTACACGCCAAACAGTTACGCGCGTGATATGGCGCGCCGGCATCCACAATATTTCGAGTGGATCGCCTCGATCCATCCGTATCGCACGGACGCTGTCGCCGCATTGGAACAAGCCGTGCACGACGGCGCGCGCGCGGTGAAATGGCTGCCCAATGCGATGAATATCGACCCCGCCTCAGCGCGTTGCGATGCCTTCTATGCGCTGATGGCCAAGCACGATCTGCCGCTGTTGACCCACGCCGGCAAGGAGCGCGCGGTGTCCGGCGGCGAAGCGCAGGATTATGGCAACCCGCTGAAACTGCGCCGCGCGCTCGACCTTGGGGTGCGCGTCATCATGGCGCATTGCGCATCATTGGGCGAAGACCGGGATTTGGATCAAGGCGAACAGGGGCCATCGGTACCAAGCTTCGATCTGTTCGCGCGCTTGATGCGCGAGCCGCGCTACGAGGGGCGCTTGTTCGGCGATATCTCCGCGCTCACGCAATTCGACCGGGCGGAATATTTGAAGCGCGTGCTGGCGACGCCGGAATGGCATCACCGTTTGTTAAACGGCTCGGATTATCCCTTGCCGGGCATTTTACCGATTTACTCCGCGAGCACTTTTGTGGAACTCGGGCTGTTGGAGCAAGCCGCCGTTCCGGTGTTGAATGCCATCCAGCAACACAACCCGCTGCTGTTCGATTTCGTGTTGAAACGCAGCCTGCGGCTGAATGGCGCACGCCTGCCGGCGCGCATGTTTGAAACCCGACTCTTCTTCGAGCGAGCCAGGCATGTTCTCTCCCCAGCCC
>MEQN01000068.1:14933-20401 GCA_001770235.1 Betaproteobacteria bacterium RBG_16_58_11 | reverse complement strand
GCCGCGGATAACGCGCTGTTGTTCGCCGCCATCGGCCTGATCAAAGCCAACGGCTTCCCCGATTATTTCGAATCCATGCTGCAAGAGTTTTTCGCGGGCGCTTTCATCCTGCTCGCGCCCTTCGTCGGGCCGTTTGCCGATGCTTACGCCAAAGGCCGCGTGATGCTGGTGGCGAACGGGATCAAATTTCTCGGCGCGCTCGCGATGTTGTTCGGCCTGCATCCGCTGCTGGCCTATGGCATCGTGGGCTTGGGCGCGGCGGCTTATTCGCCGGCCAAGTACGGCATCCTGAGCGAGCTGGTGACGCCGGATAAATTGGTGAAAGCCAATGGCTTGATGGAAGGCTCCACCATTGTGGCGATTTTGCTGGGCGCCTTATTGGGCGGCTGGCTGTCGGACGTGTCGGTGAATTGGGCCTTGGGTGTCGTGGCGGGACTGTATGTCGCAGCGGCGCTGGCCAATTTGCGCATTCCCAAACTGCCCGCCGCGCATCCGGTTGATTCGTTCAACTTGCTTGCACTGGTGCGCGATTTTTGGGATGCGCTCAAACAACTCTACCGCCATCCCGAAACGCGCTTTACGCTCCTGGGCACCAGCTTGTTTTGGGGCGCCGGCAGCACCTTGCGCTTCATGCTGGTGGCCTGGGTGCCGGTGGCGCTGTTGATCGACAACAACCACACCCCCGCCAACTTGAATGGCGTGGTGGCGATCGGCATCGCCGTGGGCGCAGCGTTGGCGGCGCGTTGGGTCAATCTGCAAACGGTCAATCGCGCGCTGATCGGGGGCTTGCTGCTGGGCGTGGGCGTGTGGATATTCGCCCATGCCACGCACTTGTATGTCGCCATCGGGCTGCTGGTGCTGATCGGCGCCTGTGGCGGATTTTATGTGGTGCCCTTGAATGCACTGTTGCAAGAACGCGGCCACGAAACCGTCGGCGCCGGCCACGCCATTGCGGTGCAAAATTTCAGTGAAGGCATCGCCATGTTGACCCTGGTCGGCGCGTTCACCGCCGCGCGTAAAGCCGAGTGGCCGGTGATTCCCCTGGCCGAAGGCTTCGGCCTGGCGATTATCGTGCTCATGACGCTGCTCACGCTCTTGCGCCTCACGCGCTGGAAATCCCCCGCCTAAGCGTCGGGGGGGCGTGTAGCGCCGGCATCCTTGCCGGCAGAAGAGCTTGACCGCGAAGGACGCGAAGGTACGCAAAGGAAGGTACAAATAGCTGTCGAAGTCCTTCGCGTATCTTTGCGTCCTTTGCGGTAAAACGCTTTTTCTAAAATTCCTTCAGAAATGACTCATCACGCTAAATTTTGAGCATCCTTTCCCCCGTTTCCTCAATATCCGGCTATTTCGGGCGATAAACCACGTATCGGTTCATTCCCGGAGCGTTTGTGTTCGCATTCAAGCCGAGCTTTTTCCCTACCCCAGATAGCCTCCGAGATTGGCTCGGCCGGCGGCCGCGCCACGATCCGCCCCCAACGACCGTGGAGGAAGCCGAGGCATGGCTCGCCGCGCTGCCGGCGCACGACGCCTATGCCGCGTTGCGCGAGATCGCGGCGATGCTGGATTCTTTGGCCGTCAAGGATCTGCCTTTATCCAATCGCGCAGCGGTGGCGCGTGTGCTCGACCGCGCGGCCGCACCGATTACGGCCAAACTGTATGCCGACTACTTGGCGCTGTTGCGCGGCCAGGCAGCGCAGGAAGCGCGCTTGTGGCTTGCGCTCACCGGCTATTGGCGCAGCGCGGAACAAGCGTATGCAAGCTTCGCCTTCGAATGGCACGAACGCGAGCCGGACGCAGGCGGCGAATGGGCGGCGCTGACCGGATGCGCGCTGGCGGCCTTAAGCGAGCAAGCCAAGCTGGCGCGCATGCGTTATTGCGCAGTGGATGCGCGCATCTGGCGCGAGCTGGGGCGCTTATTCGCGCTGGCCGAAACGGCGCAAGCGGGTGTGCCGGAGCCGGTGATGCAGGCGTGGGCGCGCTTGTTCCTGCGCGAGATGGCTTCGCCGCAGAATTTGCTGCCGCGCGAAATCGAGATCGCGGATTGCTTGGCGCTGCGCTATGCCGCGCTGTTTGTGTGTCAACGCCAGGCCTCGCCCGAGGCCGGCTATTACTTCGATCTCGATGCTGGCCAAGCGCCGTCGCGGCGCATTCCTTCGGGCCAACTCACCGGGCACAGCCGTTTCTTCGGTGCGGGCAATAGTTATCGCCAAGCCGAGTTGGATGCGCGCGCCATCGAACAGCAGGGCGCCTTGGATGCGTTTCCGGCCTTGACGCCGTTGGCGCCGGACGAGGTGGTGCGGATGCTGCGTCATGTGGCGCGGCATTGGTCGCCGGCGCCCCCGGCGCGCGGGCAAGACCGGAGTGAAGTACTGAGCCGGGTGATGATCGTTTTCGATGTGAATGAAATTCGTCGAAATGTCGCCAAGGGTGACAGCATTGCAATGGCCAAAGCGCCGGGAAACCGGGAAGGCTTGGAACAGGCCGACCTCCAGCGTTATGGCTTTGTCACCGAACGCACCCGGCAGCGCTTAGCCGAGGCCGATGAGCCGATGCCGCCCAAAGAGGACGCGTTAACGGAGAGTTGGGTCGTGCGCGATGAAAGCGGCGGCGGCTTGGGCGCCGATGTGCCGAGCCCCGCCGGGGATTGGCTGTGCGCCGGAAAGCTCATCGGGTTCAAGCGCGAGGGCGGGGAACATTGGGGCGTGGGCGTGATACGGCGCGTGGAGCTGGAGCCGGGGAAAAATGGCCGCGTCGGCATTCAAATACTGAGCGAGCAGCCGCGCACGGTGCGGCTGCGGCCGCTGGACGCGGCACAGCTTGCCGCATGGGACAAACACAGGGAAGCGCCGAGTTACGAATACCGCAACGGTATTCTGCTGAGCTTGCCGCAAGGCCGGGACATTGGCGTGTTATTGCTGCCGTACGCGACGTATGACCAAGAACCGTATTTCGAGTGGGTCCACGGCGCGTCGTGCGATCTGATGACGGTGACAAGCCATGCGATGCATGCCGATGAATTTGATTTGCTCATGTTTCGCTTGGTGGCATGAAATCTGCTTTTGCTTAGTACAAAATACCTATATTGTTTTAGGCAGCCATGCTGAAATTTCTCGCTACTCTCGGGCGCAAGCCGATTCCGCCGCTCACGGATGTGCTCTCCATCACGCGCTGGATGGAAGAATTGCCCATGGGCGACGCCGTCGCAACGATCGAAGCGGTGGTAGAGCAGATCAGGGAATACTGCGACCAGGGGCTGCCGACCACGAAAGAGCGGCTGGCCGTGGTCACCGCCCTGGATCAAGGCGCGCAGGACGCGCTGGAAATGCTGCGCGATCAATATCTGCAAAATCCCCGCATGTCGCGCATGATGGAAAGCCGGCTGTGGAATACGGTGCTGGTGTATTACCAGGAAATTTTGCGCGCCTACCATGGCCACCTGATGGAATACATCGGCAACCCGACGGGCAGCCGCATCGGGCCGTCGATCCCGCTGTTGACCGCGCGCGCGGTGAATTATTTCGCGTTGGACGCGAAGTGGAGCTATTACCGCTACACCGAGGCCAATCCAAAATTATGGAAGCGGCTGCACAATCTGTATCACTTCGCGGAGTACGAAGAATTCGAGCGCCAACCGCTGAAACTCTACGCGGACGGGCAGGAAACTTCCGTCGCCGATCTCTATTTGCAAGCGCTGATGCTGGAAACGCTGAACACCGGCAGCCTGGCGCCGCGTCAGTTGTACATGATCGAGCGCTGGTTGCCGATGCTGGTGCAAGGCATCCAGATTGAGCGCGAGTTCAAGCCGACGCAACATACGTTCTATCTCGACTTGAATGAAAATCGCGGCGCGCATCGGGTGCGCCGGGTCGTGCCGCAGGAAAACCTGCGCTATTGGGATACCTACGGCTTGAAGGAAAAGCTCGATCAGTTGCGCGCCCAGCTCACGGCGGGGGCGCTGCCGGCCAGGCTGGGGCTGACCGAAGATTGCAAGCTGCCGACTTGCCTGGAATTGCTGGAACGCATCGCCTATTTTTGGGCGCCCACCGGGGTCAAGCGCGTGCAGCGCGCGTTCGAGCGCAAGCACATCATGCAGTCGATCGAAGTGGTGCGCGGCCTAAACGATATCGGCCTCAATGTGCGCGCCGACAACGCGCGCACGGCGCGCCCTGCAAGCGCAGTTAATACGGGCGATCTCAGCTACGCGGAAATGGTGGATGTGCATCTCTATGGTTTTGTCACTCAACGCACCCAGGTCAAGCTCGGCCAGGGCAGGGAAGAAAAAATCGAACATGCCGCCGCGCACGAGCGCTGGGTGATGGAGAACGAAAGCGAAGGCGGCTACGGCGCGAACATCAACGACCAGGCCGGCGATTGGGTGCGGCTCGGCAAATTGGTCGGGCTGAAACCGGAGAAGAAAGGCCATTGGAACGTGGGCGTGATCCGCCGCATGCGGCGAATCAGCCCCCAGCAGCAGTATGTGGGCATCGAAGTCATCGCCGAGCGGCCGATGGCGCTGATGTTGCGCGCGGACAAATCCGAGGATCGTCCGCTGAGCATCGATGGCATCGATTCGGTCGGCTTCGTGCTGCCGGTCTCCGCGCTCTACCTCAAGGCGGCCCAAGCCGATCAGCAGGGGGGGCAAGTGGATTCGCTGATATTGCAAAGCGCGGAATACGCCAAGGGGCGCGAGCTCTGGTTCAATGCGAAGGGCTTCACCTATCACATCCGCTTGAAGCAAGCCGTGGAGCGCGGCGATGACTGGCTGCGCGCCTCGTTCGAAGTGCTCGCGAAAAGCGACGTGAAGTCTAAAAACGGCTGAACCACGGAGTACACAGAGTTAAAAGCATGAACCGCGAAGGACGCTAAGGTACGCGAAGGTAATTCAAAAACGTTTTTTCCTTCGCGTCCCTTAGCGTCCTTCGCGGTGAAAAGCCTTTTTCAGATCAAGCCGCCAGCACCTTAGCCAGCCAATTCCCGATATCCCCCACCTCTTGCGCGCACACCGTGTGCGGCATCGCATATTCGTGCCATTCCACCCGGTAGCCGAGTTGCGTCAAGATGGCACGCGAGCCATCAGCCAGCGCATAGGGCACGATGTCATCTACGTCGCCATGCGCCATGAAAATCGGCAGCGTGCGATTGGATGCGCTGGCTTCCGCCGCCAAGCGGTGTTTCAAGCCCAGGTACGAAGATAGGATCAAGGCCCCGGCGAGCGGCTGGGGATAACGCAGCGCGCCATTCAAGGCGATATTGCCGCCTTGGGAGAAGCCGGCGAGCACGATGCGCCGGGAAATGACACCGCGTTGCAGCTCACGTTCGATCAAGCGATCGAGGTAAGCCAGGGATGCGCGGATGCCGGCTTCATCCTCGGGTGCGTCCGCATGCAAACCGATAATGTCATACCAACTGGGCATGACATAGCCGCCATTCAATGTGACCGGCTGCTCGGCGGCATGCGGAAAAATAAA
>MEQN01000068.1:7056-14926 GCA_001770235.1 Betaproteobacteria bacterium RBG_16_58_11 | reverse complement strand
GGCGGCAGGCGGGCCACCGCCAACTCATCGACGATGGGCAAAAAATCAAAACCATTCGCGCCCAAGCCGTGCAGCCAGATGACGCTGGCGCTGGGCGAGTTGCCGGTTTCGACTTCGAGCGGGGCGCGGTAGGAAAGCATTTGAGTTTCGTTTGAAGCTAAAACGGATTTTGAACCACGGGGGGCACGGGGTTCACGGGGAAACCCAAAAGACTTTTGCGCTTGAATTCATTTACCCACTGGGTGCGATGGTTCAATCATATAACTGATTGATTTCCCCGTGTGCCCCGTGTTCCCCGTGGTTAATTGTTTTTTCTGGTTTTAAATTTAGTGATGCCGCGCGAGCACGTCGAACGGCACGCGGCTATAGTCTTCCGCTTCTTCCAGCGCGTTTTGCAGGCGGATGGTGTAGGCCTTGCCTTGCGCTTTGAGCTGCAGCAGACGGCCCGGCTCGTAGTCTTGGCGCGAGAGGAGCAGGCTGCGCGCCATTTGAGCTTGCGGCATTTCCAGCAAATACACCGCATTCGATTGCGGCGCGCGGCTGTCGCCGCTGGTCAGGGAATGCAATTCGACCGGAATCGGCGCCTGGCTCAAGGTTTCGATGCCGACATAGGTCTTGCTCGTCGGGTTCTTGTTGATGCGGCGGATGACGCCGATCAGAAAATGGCGGCTGCTTTCCGGCTTGAGCCCGATCAGCGAACCTATCTTGAGGCCATTGTGGCCGCTCGGGTTGAAGGTGACGCCGTAGCCGGATGCGCTTTCGTTTTCCATGATCCATTGTTCCAGCGCGGGTTCGAATAGATCATCGTTGCCCTGCGTATTCATATCTATCGGCGAGCCGCCGACGGTGTAGCCCATGACTTGGTAGCCGACCATCTCTCCCTTGGCCTTGCGCTTGATTTTCGCCCCCGGTTTGAGTTGCACCAGGATGTCGCCCAAGCCTTGCACGACATGCACGACTTTGACATTCGGCTTGCGCTCGTGTTTGCGCTGCACATCTTTTTTCGACCAGCGATTTTCCACCAACTCGATCAATTCGAGGCATTGCGGCAAGCGGCACTCTTCGCCCAGGCCGAGCCGCGCCGGCAATTCGCCGCCTTTCAATTGTTCGACGGTCTTGTCGATGGTCACCAGCAGCAGGCCGACGCCCCAGTAGCGGTATTTTTCGCCCAGCATATTGCGGCGCAGGGAGCGCGCCGGCTTGGTATCGCCGAGATTCACCGCATACAACTGGCGGTGCGGGCGGAATTGCGTTTCCAGGCTGATGCTCTTGGCCCAGGTGTCGAGCCAGGCATCCACTTGGTTGATTTGCTGCGGCTGCAAACTCTCCGGATTGGCGAGCATGAGCATCAGGGGTTGCAGGTATTCGGACATGCAGTAGGTTTCTTCGCTGCTGTCCGGAAATAGCTTGACCTGCGTTTTCTCGAATTTCTCGCGCTCGGCGAAGAGATAAAGCCGGTGCAGGTTGCGCCATACCGCGCCTTCAACCGGCATATAGCGCAGATAGGCCCATTTGGCTTGCATTGCGAAGTGGTACAGGGCGCGCGCGGTGAGAATGTGGATGGTCGGCCATAGTTTGGCGCTGGGGTCTTGGGCGAAGCTGCGGATGCAGATTTGATAGGCCACCGCCATTTCATCCCAGAACGCCAGAATCGTATGCAAATAAACGCGTTCGGGGGCTTTCTCGTCTTCCATCGTGACCAGATAGTCGCGGCACAGATTGTCTTGCAGCGCGCGCGCCTTCTCGTTCAGGTACATGCAGACCCGAATCCGCTCCTTGAGCGGCATTTTCTTGTTTTCGTTGATGCTGGAGAGCGCGCGAACGATCTCAATTTGTGCATTATGGATATCCGCGAGCGGCAGCTCTTGAACCCAAATGGTGGCCGATTTTAAATCGCCGACCGGGTCATCGGATTTTTTGCGCAAGATCGCGTTGATGAGCCCGCTAAAGTCGAACATGGTCGCACCAGGAGAATTATGAAATTGTCGTAATGTTGACGAATATTAAAGCAAGGGGCGTGCCTAAGCAAGAGCAGCGGCCTGATAAAAATGCTTAAAGCATTAGACCTGAAAATCGAGGATTCAAGCCTCGGAGGCCGGTTTTTGCGCCGACTTGGGCCGAAATGCCTTCAATACTTCCGCGCGGGTTTCGATATAGGGCCCGCCCAGCAGGTCGATGCAGTAAGGCACCGCCGCGAACACCCCATCCAATGTTTCCTTGATGGCTTTCGGCTGTCCGGGCAAATTCAAAATCAAGCACTTGCCCCGCGTTACCCCGACTTGTCGCGAGAGGATCGCGGTCGGCACATATTTCAAGCTCACCGCGCGCATTTGCTCGCCGAAGCCATCCAGTACGCGCTCCGCGATGGCGACGGTCGCATCCGGCGTGACATCGCGCGGCGCCGGGCCGGTGCCGCCGGTGGTCAGGATCAAATTACAGTGAACTACATCCACCAGGTCGATCAAGGTTTGCTCGATGAGCGGCCGCTCGTCAGGGATGAGCCGTGTTTCGGCATGCCAGGGAGACTGAAGGGTGGCGGCGAGCCATTCCTGCAAGGCGGGTAGACCCTTATCTTCGTAGATGCCCAGGCTGGCGCGATCGCTCACGCTGACCAGGCCGACAATCAATTCCTGTGTCATTGAGGCTGGCCCCGGTCGTCCGCGGGCGGCGCGCTTTGCATGATCTCGCGCAACATGCGGAACAGCGCGCGATAATTCGCCAGGGGCTTATTCAGCGCGCGCTCCTTGCGCGTGTTGCGGATCAGCGCGCGCAATGGCTGGGCATCGCAGGCGGGAAATTGCGCGATGAATTCCGCCAGCGCGGTGTCATCCTCGACTAAACGATCGCGCCAGCGCTCGAGCTGATGCTGCTTGGCGGTTTCCTGATCGTTCACGCCGTTCCAGGCGTCGATCTGCGCTTGGATCGGCGCCGCGTCCACGCTGCGCATGACGCGCCCGATAAATTGCATTTGGCGCCGGATGGCTTCGTTTTTGGTCAGGCGTTTGGCTTCCATGACCGCATCGAGCAAGGCTTCGGGCAGGTTGAGTTGCTCGATCTGGCTGGATTTAAGCGCGACCAGGGTCGCGCCCAGCTTTTGCAAGGCTGTCATGTCGCGCTTGCGCTGGGATTTGCTGACTTCTTCTTCGCCGTCTTCTAAGGGGGTCGATGCGGACATGCGGATTTCGCCGGGCGGGCTAAAATTGCTATGATAACCGCTTTCCCCAACTTGGCCTTTGACGACATTCGTGGAACCCAGCCGTTTTTCCTACTCGATCGACCAGCTCCAGCAAATCACGCAAGACCTCTTGACCCAAGCTAAAGCCGCCGGCGCGACCGCGTGCGAGGCGGAGGTGAACCAAGGCTTCGGGCAAAATGTGACGGTGCGCCTGAATCAAGTCGAGACCATCGAATACAACCGCGACAAAGGCTTGGGCGTTACCTGCTATTTCGGCCAGAAGCGCGGCCAAGCCAGCACCTCGGATCTGTCCGCCGACGCGATCCGCGATACCGTGGCGAAAGCGCTCACTATCGCCAAATACACCGCCGAGGATGAATTCGCCGGCCTGCCGGAAGCCGATCGGCTGGCGCGCGACATCCCCGATCTCGATTTGTACCACCCCTGGGATCTGCCAGTGGAGCAGGCCATCGAGTTGGCGCAAACCTGCGAAGCCTCAGCACTTGGCGTCGATGCGCGCATCAATAATTCCGAGGGCGGCTCCGTTTCCACCCAGGAATCGATTTTCGTTTACGGCAACAGCCTGGGGTTTATCGCCGGCTACCCCACCTCGCGCCACAGCATTTCGTGCGCGGTGATCGCCGAGTCGGAGGCCGGCATGCAGCGCGACTACTGGTACACCACGGCGCGGCAGGCCAGCGCCTTGGAGAGCGCAGAAACGGTGGGCCGTATCACGGGCGAGCGCACGCTGCGCCGCTTGGATGCGAAGAAGCTCAAGACCATGCAGGCGCCGGTGCTGTTCGAAGCTTCCATTGCCGCGGGCTTGCTGGGGAGCTTCGTTTCGGCGGTGAGCGGCGGCAGTTTATATCGCAAGAGTTCGTTTCTGCTCGATAGCCTGGGCACGCAAGTCTTCGCGCCTTTCATTCAGATCGTCGAGCGGGCGCATCTGAAGCAAGGCTTGGGCAGCGCGCCGTTCGATAACGAAGGTGTGGCCACCACCGATCGCGCGGTGGTCAAGGATGGGGTGCTGCAAGGCTATTTTCTCTCCAGCTATTCGGCGCGCAAGCTCGGCATGCAGACCACCGGCAATGCCGGCGGCAACCATAATTTAATTATTGAAACCAGCGAACTCGATTTTCCCGCGCTGCTCAGAAAAATGGAACGCGGCCTGGTGGTCACCGAACTGCTCGGCCAAGGCGTGAATCCGATCACCGGCGACTATTCGCGCGGCGCGGCGGGATACTGGGTGGAGTACGGCGAGATTCAATACCCGGTGGAAGAGATCACCATCGCCGGCAATTTGAAGGAAATGTTTAAACAGATTGTCGCAGTGGGCAATGACGTCGTGGTGCGCGGTGCGCGCCAGACCGGGTCAATTCTGATTGAGAATATGACCATTGCCGGCGAATAAGTCGAGTGATGGCGCGGAGGGAAAAATAATGCAACGTCGCAGCTTTTTAAAGCGTGCCGGCGCCGGCTTGGCGGCTGGCGCGACCCTGGTTACGCCAGCCGTCGCCGCCACCGAGCCGGAAATCAAATGGCGGCTCGCTTCCAGCTTCCCCAAAAGCCTCGACACCATCTACGGCGCAGCCGAGTTGCTGGCCAAGCGCGTCGCCGCGCTCACCAACAATAAATTTCAGATTCGTGTCTTCGCCGGCGGTGAACTCGTGCCGGGGCTGCAAGTGTTGGATGCGGTGAGTCAAGGCACGGTGGAATGCGGCCACACCGCGAGCTACTACTATGCCGGCAAGAACAAAGCCTTCGTGTTCGATACCGCGATGCCGTTCGGCCTCACCGCGCGCCAGCAGAACGCCTGGTTTTATTATGGCGGTGGCTTGGCCTTGACGCGCGATTTATACAAGCAATACGGCATCATGAATTTTCCCGGCGGCAACACCGGCACGCAGATGGGCGGCTGGTTTCGCAAGGAGATCAAAAGCCTCGCCGACCTGAAAGGGCTGAAGATGCGCATTCCCGGCATCGGCGGCGAAATCATGTCGCGCCTGGGGGTGGTGACGCAAACGCTGGCGGGCGCGGACATTTACCCCGCCTTGGAAAAAGGCACATTGGACGCCGCCGAATGGGTCGGCCCGTACGACGACGAGAAGCTGGGCTTTTACAAAGTAGCCAAGCATTATTACTACCCCGGTTGGTGGGAGGGCGGACCGAATCTGTCTTTTCTCATCAACGCCAAAGAATGGGAAAAATTGCCGGCGCAATACCGCGAGGCGTTCGACGTGGCGGCGGCGGAAGCCAACCTGCACATGCTGGCCGAATACGACGCGAAAAATCCCGCCGCGCTCGGGCGTCTGCTGAAGGGCGGCGCGAAGTTGCATGCGTTTCCGCAAGATATGATGCAGGCCGCGCTCAAGGTGGCGGATGAAATCTATCGCGAAGAGGCGGCAAAGAATCCTGCATTCAAAAAGATTTATGAACCCTGGGCGCGCTTCCGCAACGATCAGTTCCAATGGTTCCGCGTGGCCGAGGCCAGCTACGCCAACTTCACCTTCAACCACGTCAAGTAATCTTCAATTAATTCCCTCTCCCTGTTTGCGGGGAGAGGGTTAGGGAGAGGGGTTTAAATCAAGCATGGCTAATTCAGTTTGTGTGAGATTTTTGCCCACCCTCTCCCCAACCCTCTCCCGCCCTGCGGGAGAGGGAGATAAATGGTAATGGAATAAATCATGGAATTATCCGTCATCGTCCCGGTAAAAAATGAGCAGGAAAACATTCTGCCGCTGCTGACCGAGATTCGCGCCGCGCTCGAAGGTCGGAGCGAATACGAGGTGATCTATATCGACGATGGCAGCACCGATCGCACGCCTTCGATCTTGCGGGAGGCGATGCGCGAATTCCCCCGGCTGCGCGTGCTGACCCATGCGCAAAGCTGCGGCCAAAGCGCGGCGGTGATGAGCGGCGTGCGTGCGGCGCTGGGCGAATGGATCGCCACGCTCGACGGCGACGGGCAAAACGATCCGGCCGACATTCCGAATTTGCTCGCGGTCGCGCGCGATCCGGCGCAGCCGAAGAATCTGCAACTCATCGCCGGCTGGCGCAAGCAACGCAAAGATACCTGGTTGAAGCGCCTGTCTTCGCGCATCGCCAACGGCGTGCGCTCGCGCATGCTGGGCGACGCGACCCCCGATACCGGCTGCGGCCTCAAGCTCATCCCGCGCGCGGTGTATTTGCAATTGCCCTTCTTTAATCACATGCATCGCTTCCTGCCCGCGCTGGTGCGGCGCAACGGCGGCGCAACCATCTCGGTCGAGGTCAATCACCGACCGCGCACGCGTGGGGTTTCCAATTACGGCTTGCATAACCGGCTGTGGGTCGGCATCGTCGATATCTTCGGCGTGATGTGGCTGCAACGCCGCATGCAGCGCCAAGAAGTGAGCGAGGTCTCGCGCTGATGCAGGCGCGCGCCATTCTGCGCGGCTTGATTTTCATCGCATCGCTCGTTGCCCTGGGCTATGTGCTCGAAGCCACCCATTTCGGCGCCAGCATCAACCAAGCATGGATCGACACCGAGATTCGCGGCAAGGGCCTCTCCGGCGAGTTGCTGTTTGTCGGCGTGGGGGCGCTCGCCGCCGCGCTGGCCATGCCGCGCCAGATCATCAGTTTCCTCGGCGGCTATGCGTTTGGTTTTGTGCTCGGGACAATGCTGACCCTGGCCGCGGTGATTGCGGGCTGCATCGTTTCTTTTTTCTACGCGCGCTGGATCGGGCGGCATTTCATCGCGGCGCGCTTCGGTGCGCGCATTCAGCGTATCGATGATTTTCTCAGTTGGAGCCCGTTTGCCATGACCTTGCTGATCCGCCTGCTGCCGGTCGGCAACAACTTGGCCACCAACCTGGCGGCCGGCGTGACCAGCGTGCGCGCCTTGCCGTTTTTTCTGGGTTCCTTAATGGGCTATATTCCGCAGACCCTGGTGTTTGCCCTGGTCGGCAGCGGCGTCAACGTCGATCCGGCGCTGCGCATCGGGCTGGCGGTGCTGCTGTTTCTGGTGTCAGGCGTGATCGGTGTGTGGCTGTATCGCAAATACCGCCACGGCCATACCTTGGGCGCGGAAGTGGATGCGGAGTTGGATCCTCAAGCTTTGAAAGACAATTAAACGCAAAGGACGCGAAGGTACGCGAAGGAAAACCTTTTCCTGATTAGCCAAGTTCAGCAGCTCCCGCCCCTTGTGGAAGGACTGAGCCGGGTTTTGTAGCGCAAGCATCCTGCTTGCATGCCGGCTGGAAGCCGGCGCTACACGGGCCCGCTGTCCTGATGGGTGTGATAGATATAGGAGGGAACAACAGGGTGGGCTACAA
The DNA here is from genome assembly GCA_001770235.1 of Betaproteobacteria bacterium RBG_16_58_11. Classification (GTDB taxonomy): domain Bacteria; phylum Pseudomonadota; class Gammaproteobacteria; order Burkholderiales; family Thiobacteraceae; genus RBG-16-58-11. The sequence goes on along the minus strand of MEQN01000068.1, from coordinate 7,438 downwards.
CTTGCTGAACTTCGTGGCTAATCAGGAACCTTTTTGAATTACTTTGCATGCCTTCGCGTCCTTTGCGGTGAATGATTTTATGCTTTCCTCTAAACAAGACCGCTACCTCATCGCCCTATTACTCGCCTGGGCCGCGCTCGCGCTCGCCGCGCTCTTCCTGCGCCCGCTGTGGCCGGTGGATGAGACGCGCTACCTCGCGGTGGCATGGGAGATGTGGCATCGCGGTGATTTTCTGGTGCCTTATCTGAATGGCGAACCATATAGCCACAAACCGCCGCTGTTATTCTGGCTGATCCATACAGGCTGGGCCGTATTCGGCGTCAACGAATGGTGGCCGCGCTTGGTGCCTTCCTTGCTCGCGTTCGCCGGCGTGATGCTGATG
>MEQN01000068.1:3050-6996 GCA_001770235.1 Betaproteobacteria bacterium RBG_16_58_11 | reverse complement strand
TTTCTGTTCGCCGGCTTGTTCACGCTGTTGGGTTTCGATCCGCTGCTGATGTGCAGCACCTTGATCGGCATGCTCGGTACGGTGCGCGCGGCGCAGGGCGAGCGGATGCGCGGCTTACTCTGGCTGGGCGTGGGTATTGGGCTGGGCGTGCTGTCCAAGGGCCCGGTGATTCTCTTGCATTTACTTCCGGCTGCCGTGCTCGCGCCGTGGTGGGCGAAGCTTCCACGCAACGCCATCGCGCGCTGGTATCTCGGCGTGCTGGGCGCGCTGCTGCTGGGCGCGGCCATTGCGCTGGCTTGGGCCGCGCCCGCCGCCTATTTCGGCGGTGAGGCGTATCGCAATGCGATTTTTTGGGGGCAAACCGCAGGGCGCATGACGGAATCATTCGCGCATCGTGAGCCGTGGTGGCATTACCTGTCGGCGCTCCCGCTGATGTTGTTCCCCTGGTTCTTGTGGGCACCGTTGTGGCGCGGCGTGGCGGGTCTGCGTGATTCAATCAACGAACCCAGCGTGCGTTTTTTGCTTGCCTGGGTACTGCCGGTGTTCATCGGTTTTTCGCTCATCAGCGGCAAGCAGATGCGCTATTTGCTGCCGCTCGTGCCCGCCTTCGCCTTGCTCGCCGCCTATGCGCTGCAACGCGTGAAGGACAAGCCCGCGCGTTACGATTTTCTGTTGCCCGCATTGGCATGTTTCCTGTTATCGGGCGTGTGGCTCTATTTGCGCCTGCATCCTGCCAAGCTCGAACTGCCGGACTGGGCCGCGACTTTTCCAGCCTGGCCGGCGTGGGCCTTTGCGCTGGTGGGCGCGGCGCTGCTCTTTGCTGGCCGCGCCGCGCTGACGACACGGCTGCATGTACTGTCATTGAGCATGCTGGCCTTACTGACGGTAGCTTATCTCAGCGTGATCCCCCTGCTCGCGCCCTACATCGATACGCGACCGGTGGCGCAGCACTTAGCGGATTTACAAGCGCGCGATATTCCCATCGCGTATTGGGGCAAGTATCACGCGCAATTCAATTTCGCTGGCCGCCTGACCAAGCCATTGGCGCTGGTCGATAATGAATCGGTGCATGCCTGGGCGCGGCGGCATCCGCAGGGGCGCATCGTGGTGATCGATCGGGAGCCGACGGCCAGCGCGGCAAAGCCGGAAGTGGAGCGGCTGTTTCGTGGTGCTTACGTCAAAGTATGGACGGGAGAAAGCTTGCTGGCCGCCAAAGGTGGGCCTTGATCGCCGAAGCCTGAATCCTGAGCCGCCCGCCGCCTGACACCTGTCGCCTGATTTCTGATCCCTGATCCCTGATCCCTAAATCAACCCCCTTGACCATTCCGCCGTCGTGGGTTGAGAAGGTCGTCATTGTGCGCACCAGCCAGCCGGCTCAATAAGAAGCCTGGCCGCGCATCACGCAAAATCCAAAGGGGAGATCATGCAGGTTCTGTCTGCGCCGATGCGCGCCTTAAATTCTTCTGCTTTGATTTTTTTTCGGCATGGCATCGCAGATTAAATCAAGTCTGCCCCCCATTTCTACCTGGGCGATATGGCGGGGCAGGTGTTCGTGTTTTTCATTCTGACGGTGGCGGCAGCCGAATCCGCCATCGGGCTGGCGATTCTGGTGGTGCTGTTTCGCAATCTGCGCACCATTAATGTTGATGACTTGGATCATCTTAAAGGATAGGGATGCCTAAGATTGGGTGGTTAATCAGAGAACTGGAGCGTTGTGTAATAAAGCCCAGCGTGGTCGATGCGGTTAACTACTTTGTGCGTTATACCAATACTGATATAATTGCATGAAGCCGATTATTTGGATAGGTAATAGCAAGGCGAATCTGCGCGCTTTTTCCGATGATGCGCGGCGTCAAGCGGGTTTTGAGCTAAACGAAGTACAGAAAGGCAAAGTGCCTTCGGATTGGAAGCCTATGGCAAGCATTGGCCTTGGGGTTCAGGAAATTAGAATTCATGCAGAGAACGAGTATCGCGTGATTTATGTGGCGAAATTTGCTGAAGCGATTTATATCCTTCACGCGTTTACTAAAAAGAGCCAAGGAACGGCGCAGCGCGATATCGAAATAGCGGCGACGCGATACCGCCAATTAGCGGGGCAGAGGAAACAAACATGAGTAAACCATTTAAGATGCAACAGGGCAGTGACAATGTTTTTCTTGATCTGGGGTTTTCCGCAGACGAAGCGCAAAATTTATTGTTGCGCTCAGAGCTCATGTCCAAGGTGCGTGCCATCGCAAGAGGCATGACGCAACAAGAAGCCGCCAACTTGCTCGGCATTACCCAACCGCGCCTCAATTTGCTGCTGAAGGGCAAGATCGAAAAATTCAGCCTAGATGCACTGGTGAATATGCTGGCCAAGGCTGGCATGCGCGTAAAGCTCACCGTGCGTAAAGCGGCTTAGCCAGTGATCACGCGAGGGCTCAAGCATGGATGAAGATAAAACCAAGCAGGCGATTGGTAAATTGCTCAGAGATTTAGATGAGGCAAGCAAAGGTAATGACCTATTTTCAGTTGTAATCGAGCACCTAAATGCCGATTCAGAGCAAGCCATTGCGGTGCGTATCGAGAGGGTGGTGGCGGGTACAGAAGTGGCAGAGGCATTCGTGACGGATGATCCTGCGTTCGGTATTTGGCGTGACCGAGAGGCGTCAGTGGACGTTGAGGCGTGCCTACACAAATTGCGTATGCCGCGTTATCGTTCCGATGGCGCTCGTAACAAGGGTTAAATGGAATGAAAGCAACCATGAGTGCGAATCAAATGCAAAGCGGCACGATTGTATGGCGCTGGTTTTGTTCGCGCATGGTTGCGGTGTTGAGTATGGCTAAGAAGGAACAGCAAGCGGGAGCAGGGATGCAAGGTGGGAAATGGAGTCTGACCCTATTTTTGCTATTTTTGATGCGCAAGTCAAAAGTGGCATTGCAAGATGTGACCCCTTCTGCTGGTGACCCCTTCTGCTGCGCGCGGGTTTTTGTTTTGCTTTGAATTTTTCTTTGGAAAATCAGCGCGGAATAAATCGAGTCTGGCCCTATTTACTTTGCTGTTTGCCATTCTGTCTTCGCTATCAAGCTCAACTTGGGGGGCACTCCCTAACGTTCCCGCGAAAATTTTCTGGCGGTTGCAAGCAATACCTCCAATGAGCCCCCGGGACATTGAATACGAGGACCCCACTACCGCATGTAAAGTGTACGAGCAGATGTCAATAGAGAGTGAAGGGCAATATTTATACACTAATACTCTTGGCCTTTTTGACCCAACGTATGGTTGGGGATGTAGATTTGATATCGTAAATAAATCCGACGGATCGATTCATGTTTCTCAGGGCTTTTATCAAAACTGGATTCTTCCCGGCGCCGAATGTCCTTTAACCTATACAGGGGTATCTTTCTCCCTCTACGAGCCCAATCCATATGGCGCATGTAAGGCGTCAATTCCTCCACCGTGGATGCAATCAGCTTGCGGTATCGCCAATCCAATTAATCCGGGTATTGGGTTAAAACTGCAAAAGGAATCTGACGTTTTTGTAGCCGGGGGGTTGCTGCGCTTTAGTCGTGCTTATCGATCTTCTGGTCAGTGGCCTTCTTCAGGCATACCAAAGGCTAATGATCTGTTAGGCACGCTCTGGCGCGTTACCTATCAACAACGTATTAGGCTAGTCGTCACGCAAGATACAGCTTCCCGTAGTGTTGTCTATGCTCAACGCGATAACGCATCAATGCTGCTCTTTGAGCTTAATGCCGGGAGATGGACAGCATTAGCCGATGTCCCCGACAAACTCGAAGAGCTTAAAGACGCGAGCAACGTTACCACCGGCTGGCTCTACACTACCTCTGACGACGAAGTAGAGCTATACGACGCCACCGGCAAACTCCTCTCTATCACGAATCGCGCCGGTCTCACGCAAACGTTGACTTATTCTGACGGCACTACCGGCCCCAACGGCGGCTA
>MEQN01000068.1:2649-2955 GCA_001770235.1 Betaproteobacteria bacterium RBG_16_58_11 | reverse complement strand
GCACCCTCAAATTAGGGTACGACGCCAGCTCGCGCATCGTGCTCATGCAAGACCCCGAGAACCAGCGCTACACCTACGAATATGACGCCAAAAATAATCTATCCAAAGTCACCTACCCCGACGGCAAGAGCAAAACTTATCTATACGGCGAGACCGCCTACACCTCAGGTGCAAGTTTGCCCAACGCCTTAACCGGCATCCTCGATGAAAACAATGTTCGCTATGCAACCTATCGCTATGACGCACAAGGCCGCGCCTACGACGAAGACCACGGCGCCAATCTCCCCGGCGGCCCGGTCGATCACT
>MEQN01000068.1:1204-2636 GCA_001770235.1 Betaproteobacteria bacterium RBG_16_58_11 | reverse complement strand
AGACGCCTCGGGCTCTCCCGTTTCGACTGTCGTCACCAACCCCCTAGGCTCCCAACACACCTACAACTTCACCACCATCCTAGGTGTGGTAAAAAGCACCGGCACCTCCCAACCCGGCGGCTCCGGCTGCGGCCCCGCCGCTAGCAATATGACTTACGACGCCAACGGCAACACCAAAACCCGCACCGACTTCAACAACGTCACCACCTGGTACGACTACGATCTGAGTCGCAACCTGGAAACCACGCGCATCGAAGCCCAAGGCACCGCAGACGCCCGCACCATCACCACCGCCTGGCACCCCACCTTTAGATTGCCAACGCTCATCACCGAACCCGGCCGCACCACCACCCATGTCTACGACCCCACTAGCGGCAACCTGCTGAGCAAAACCCTCAAAGACACTGCCTCTGGCAAGACCCGCGCATGGACTTACACCTACACCACCACTAGCGACAACACGCTGCCCAATCTCCTCAAAACCATCAATGGCCCGCGCACCGATGTGAGCGACATCAGCACTTACGCCTACTACCCCAATGGCGATTTGAAGAGCATCACCAATGCCCTGGGCCATGTGACGCAAATCACCCAATACGATGCGCACGGCAAACCGCTCACCATCGTCGACCCCAACAACCTCGTCACCACGCTCACCTACTATCCGCGCGGTTGGCTCAAGAGTCGCACCGTGGGCGTCGAGACCACCAGCTACGACTACGACGGCGTGGGCCAACTCACTAAAGTGACCCCGCCCGATGGACGCATCACCCAATATCACTATGACGACGCCCACCGCTTGGTTTCCATCATCGACGCGACAGGCAACCACATCGACTACACGCTTGACCCTATCGGCAACCGCATCGCTGAAAAAATCTTCACCCCCACCGGTACCCAGGTGTATACCCACACGCGCAACTTCGATGCGCTGAACCGCCTGTGGCACGACATCGGCGCCTATAACCAGACCACCACCTACACCTACGACGCGCAAGGCAATGTCAAAACCATCGATGCGCCGCGCACCGATGTAGCGGACGTGACCAGCTACACATACGACCCCCTGGGCCGCCTCAAAACCGTGCTCGCCCCGGATAGCGGCTTAAGCCAATATGGCTATGATGGGCTGGACCAGCTCACCCAAGTGACCGACCCCAATAATCACGCCACCAGCTACACCATCAATGCCTTGGGTGACACCACCAAAACCATCAGCCCGGATACCAACACCACCAACCGCAGCTACCACGAAGCCGGCAACCTTAAGACCGAGACCGACGCGCGCAGCATCGCCACCAGCTATACCGTGAATGCCTTGGGTGACACCACCAAAACCATCAGCCCGGATACCAACACCACCAACCGCAGCTACGACGAAGCCGGCAACCTTAAGACCGAGACCGACGCGCGCAGCATCACCACCAGCTAT
>MEQN01000068.1:793-1072 GCA_001770235.1 Betaproteobacteria bacterium RBG_16_58_11 | reverse complement strand
TGCGCAGGGGCGGCAAAGCTATCAATTGGCTAAAACCCTCGATAACCAGTGGCGCTATAGCCAATACACTTTTGACACCGCCGGGCGCTTATCCAAAATCATTTACCCCCCCGGCCGCGAAGTCAACTACGGCTACGACGCCTACGGCCGCATCAACCAAGTCAGCACCACCCTGGGCACCGTCACCACCGTGCTGGCGAATGGCTTCCAGTACGCACCCTTCTCGGCGCAAGCCAGCAGCATGCGCTTTGGCAACGGCAAGACCATCTGGCGTTCGCT
>MEQN01000068.1:369-702 GCA_001770235.1 Betaproteobacteria bacterium RBG_16_58_11 | reverse complement strand
CCAAGAAAACCTGAGCTACGACGCCACCGGGCGGCTCACCAGCGCCACCGATACCGACCCCGCCAGCTTCGGCACACGCGCTTACACCTACGATAAAACCGGCAACCGCAAGAGCGAGACCGCTAATGGCGTCACTGCGAACTACGGCTACATTCTCACCAACAACCAGCTCATCACCACCGGTGGTGGCGCTTACCGCGTGCCCAATGCGGTGGGCAGCTATGACTTCATCAGCGGCGTCGGCAATATGGGCTACGACGGCTATGGCCGCCTGATCACCGCCCCCAATACGGTGTACGAATACAACGCCCTGGGACAACGCATCCGCAAGAC
>MEQN01000068.1:0-305 GCA_001770235.1 Betaproteobacteria bacterium RBG_16_58_11 | reverse complement strand
AACCAGCTACACTACGTCTACGTCAACGGACAGCTCCTCGCCCGCATCGACAACAGCACGGTCTACTACTACCATACGGATCATCTGGGCACGCCCCAGATGATGACGGATGCAACGGGAAAAGTGGTGTGGCAGGCAATATACGAACCCTTTGGTAAGGTGGTGCTGAAGGTGCAGACGGTGGTGAATAATTTGCGGTTGCCGGGACAGTACTCCGATGCTGAGACTGGATTGCATCAGAATTATTTTAGGGATTACGATCCGGGCACCGGGCGTTACGTGCAAAGTGATCCGATTGGGCTTGA
>MEQN01000067.1:23757-23874 GCA_001770235.1 Betaproteobacteria bacterium RBG_16_58_11 | reverse complement strand
TGACCAGCGTATCCAAACGCGCGCCGACGGTTTGTTGCAGACCGCCCAGGCCGAGCTCTTTTTCGGCGCCGGGGGCGTGCAGGGAGTAAGGCGGGTGGTTGAGGATCAGGCAATCGG
>MEQN01000067.1:23608-23737 GCA_001770235.1 Betaproteobacteria bacterium RBG_16_58_11 | reverse complement strand
TGCAGAAAGGCTTGCGCCAAAAGGCCGATATTGCAGCCCTGGCTGTGGGCGACGAGGTTGACGGCATCCGCCTCGTGCGCGTCGCGGATCAGGCCGATGAGCATGGCTAAACGTTTGGCGGCGAGCACC
>MEQN01000067.1:3477-23577 GCA_001770235.1 Betaproteobacteria bacterium RBG_16_58_11 | reverse complement strand
GGTGGGTGGGATCGTTCTTGTAGGCGTTGGTCAAGCCGCCCAGGGTGGTGTCGAAGCCCTCGCCCCACAGGTCGGGGATAGTCGTGGTGGCGTTGGAGAAAGGCCCGCCCTGCTTGATGCCGCGTGCGTCGAGGCGGTTGCCGTGGCGGTCGGTTCTTTGGCCGTGGCGCTCGCGTTTCTTGATTTTTTCCTCCGTTTCGCGGAATCCCCAATAGAAGGGAATCACCGGCGTGTAGAGCTGATCGTCCAGGCCGCGCTGGTAATACGCCGCGTCGGGGTCGGCTTCCAGCGCGTCGCTGCGATCATCCTTGGGCAAACGGTAGCGGCCCGGTTCCAGATCGTCGCGCTTGAGGCGCTCGCTCAAGCCCCGGCAGATGCCCGCTTCCTGTACCGGGTACGTCTCGCCCGCGTCGTTCACACCATGCACGAGAATGGTGACGCAGGGCGCGGGGTCGCGCATGTGGAGGCGGTGGGTGATGGTGCGGCCATCGAATGTGCTGTCGCGCCGCGGGTTGATAACGGTGACGCCAGGGGTGAAGGAGGGAATTTTGGAGGGGGGCATGCGCGCACTTTCGCTCAGCAAAGAGCGCGATTATGCGATAAAGGTATGACATTCGCAAGTTGTGCGAATAAATACTAAAAGCTATTGCGAATGCAGGGGGGAATGATTGCTCAGGACAAAGGCGCGGTTTTGAAACGAATCAGCGTATTCAGCCTGCCTTCAAACCAAGCGTCGAAAAGCACGAGTTTTGGCTGAATCGAGACCTTGAAGCCTTCTTGCTTTTCACGATCACCTCCATGCTCACATGAATGGGGTAGTAGCCATCGAGAAACTTGCGCATAAAAGGCCCGTTGCTTATGGCCCGGCCGGGCGAGGCTGTCAAACCAGAAAAAAGCTATTCGGAGAGGGCGAGGCGGCGTGCGCCGTTGAAGCGCTTGGACCAGTACTTTTCGGTCAAGTCGGAGACCATGACATCCCCGCTGGAAGAACTGCTGGCGTGGATGAAACGGTTGTCGCCGAGATAGATGCCGACATGCGAAAATGCCCGGCGCAGGGTGTTGAAAAACACCAAATCGCCCGGTTTGAGTTCGGTCTTGGTGATTTGCTCGCCGTTTTGGCTAATGGCGAGGGCGTTGTGCGGCAAGGCCAAGCCGGCCGCTTGGCGGAACACATGCGCGACAAAGCCGCTGCAATCGAAGCCGCTGTCGGCGCTGCGGCCGCCGAATTTATAGGCGGTGCCGTTCAAGCTGAGCGCATACAGCAGCAAGTCCTGGGACTTTTCCGTCACCGGCGCGGCAGCCGGAGCCTCGGCCGCGACCGGGTCGGCCACGGGCGATTCAGCGTGCACAAAGCTGCTGATAGCAAGCAAAATAACGAAAAGGGCTGGAGGGGCGATACGCATGTTACGCATTTAAAAAGAATTTCAGGCCGAAGTAAAGTGAAAATCATGACAGCCGGTTCAAGCGGGGGCGTATTCGGCTACACTTGAAAGTGTCAGGAAACATCGAATTTCAACCAAGGAGACGATCATGAGCGAAGACCAAAACGAAGCGATCAAAGCCGAAGCTGCAACCGTGGTGGAGCAGGGCAAAGACCTGCGTACTCAAGTACGGGATATTACCTTGCGCGCCTTATCGCGCCGCTCCCTGTCCTTGGGCGAGGTGGGCGGGGTCGTGCGCGCGGTGACCGAGGGTGTGAGCCTCGGCTTGGGCCGGCGTGGCGGCGAAGTGAAAGACGCGGCGCGCGAGGCCTTGGGCGGCCTGGATGAGGCGCTGAAGAAGCTGGCCGAAGTGACGCGCTTGACCATGCAGCAAGCAACCGCGCAGGGCCGCGAATTTCATGCGCAGGATTTGAAACCCGCCCTGGAAGAAATGAAGCGCCTGGAAGAGACCTTCCTGTCCACGGTGTCGCAAGTGACCAGTGCCGCGGGCGGGCGCATCAAGGAAGAATTTCAAGCCTTCGTCAGCCATGGCAAGCTGGCGGGAACGGATGCCGGGCGCGTCATGGCGGATACCGTCGCTGATTTCAACAAGCGCTTTTTCTCTGCGGTCAAAGAGGGGGTGCGTGAAAGCGCCGATGCGGCGAGCGAACTCAAACAGCGTCTGGGAGAAGTCGGTAGCGGTATCCTCTCGGGCATGGCCGATGCCTTGCACGAAAAAACACGGCCCGACGACGACCAAAAGGTGCACTAATTGCTGCTTGAAACCATCAGCTTGGTGCGGGACCTCCCGCGCCTGCACGAGATTTCCTCTGTTTTAATCCGCTATGGGGGCGGCGATTTGGTGCGCCGCCTGGGCGTGGGCGGCATGCTGGAGCGCGCGGGGCGCGTGCTGCACTGGAAAGAATCAGTCGAGATCGAGCACCTGGATCCTTCGCAGCGCTTTCGCCAGGGCTTGGAGGAATTGGGGCCGACCTTCATCAAGCTGGGCCAAGTGCTGGCGACGCGGGTCGATCTATTTCCGCCGAACTGGATTGCCGAACTGGAAAAGCTGCAAGCCAGCGCGCCGGCCTTGCCTTTCGAGCAGCTTCTGCCGCAAATGAAAGCGGCGCTCAAGGGGCTTGACCCGCATGCCGTCTTCGACAACCTGAACACCACGCCGCGCGCCGCGGCATCCATCGCCCAGGTGTACGAGGCGAACCTGAAGGACGGCACGCCGATCATCATCAAAGTGCGCCGGCCCGGCATCGAGCCCAAGATCGAGGCCGATCTGCGCATCATGTCGCACATCGCGCGAATGGTGGAGGTGGAATTCCCTGAAGCCCGGCGCTATCAGCCGCGCCAAGTGGTGCAGCAATTCGCCAAATCGCTGCGGCGCGAGCTGGACCTCGCGGCCGAGGCGCGCAACATTCAGCGCTTCGGCGAAAAATTCGCCGAGGACGAAACCGTGTTCATCCCAAAAGTGTATTGGGACTACACCGGCCAAACCATGAACGTGCAGGAACGCATCGACGGCATCCCCGGCAACAAGTTATTGGATGCGGATGCGGCGGGCTTGGATCGCAAGCTGCTGGCCGATCGTGGCGCCAACATCGTGCTGCGCATGATATTGCTGCATGGCCATTTCCACGCCGACCCGCATCCCGGCAACGTATTTTATCTGCCCGGCAACCGCATCGCGCTGGTGGATTTCGGCATGACCGGCATGCTCACCCATGAGCGCCGCAACCAAATCTCCGATTTGCTCATCTCCATTCTGACCAAGGACGAGATGGGCTTGTTGGACGTGTTGCTGGAATGGACCGGCGATTCGGTGGTGAACGAAACCAAGCTCGCCGCGGATGTGATCGAGTTCGTGTTCAATTACTCCAGCGTGCATCTCAAGGACATCAGCTTCGGTAATCTGCTGAATGAATTGACCGCGATGATCCGCGAGCACCATTTGGTCATGCCGTCCGATTTGACGCTTCTGTTCAAAACATTGATCACGCTCGAAGGCCTGGGGCGCCAGCTCGATCCGGAATTCGACATGGCCGAGCACGTCGAGCCTTTCGTGAAGGAAGTGCTGCGCCTGCGTTATTCGCCCGAAGCCGTGATGAAGCGCGGCGCGCATAGTGTCAAGGACATGTTCTCGGTGCTGACCGGCCTGCCGCGCGACTTGGCGAAATTTTTCAAGGAACTGCGCCGTGGCCGGGTGCGCATCGATATCGACGTCAAACGCTTGGAACGTTTCGGACAACAGATCGACCGCAGCACCAACCGCCTCACCCTCGGCATCATGACCGCCTCGCTGGTGATCGGCTCCTCCATCGTGATGACCATCCCAAGCGGCCCGAAAATTTTCGGCATGCCGTTTTTGGGGTTTCTCGGTTTCCTGATCGCGGTCGTGAACAGTATTTGGATTGTGTTTTCGATTTGGCGGGCGGGGAAGGAATAGGGCTGGACAGCATGATTTTAGAAAAAATAATTCACCACGGGGGGCACGGGGAAAAATTTATAAAACGATGCTTGTTTGTGCTTTTGATGATGAGTGCCAGTGCGCTGGTTTTCGCGCAGGACAGCGTCGAGATCATCGTGCTCAAGTACCGCACTGCCGAGCAATTGATCCCCATGGTGCATCCCTTGGTGGGCCGTGACGGTGCGGTGACAGGCATGCAAAACAAGCTCATCGTGCGTACTACGCCATCGCGCATGAAGGACGTGAAGCAGGTCATCGCGGGGCTGGATACGCAGCCACGCAAATTGATGATCACGGTGCGCCAGAATGTTGCGCGCGAGGCGTTGGAGCAGGAAGCGAGCGTGTACGGCACGGCGGGGGGCAGCCACGGCAGGATAAGGCTGCCGGAGACACCCACGGAAGGCGGGGTGCAAGTCGAAGCTGGTGGCGGGCGCAACCGCGTCGGCGGCAAGGTGGTCTCCACGCGCGATATCGAAGACAGCCGCGATACGCAGCGGATTCAAGTGCTGGAAGGCAATCAAGCCTTCATCCGCGCGGGGCAATCCGTTCCCTATACCACGCAAACGATTATCCAAAACGGGCGCCATGTCACGGTGACCGAGGGCACCACCTATCGCGATGTGACCAGCGGCTTTTACGTCGTGCCGCGAATCAGCGGCGATCAAGTCACGCTGGAAATCAGCCCACAGCGCAATACCGTCGGCAGTGGCGGTTCGGTTAATATCCAGCAAGCGGCCACCACGCTATCCGGACGGCTGGGCGAATGGATCGAGCTGGGCGGCGTGGGCGGGCAATCCAGCACTGACGGCAGCGGCACGGTATATTCCACGCGCAGCACCTCAACGGATAACCGCAGCATCTTCGTAAAAGTCGAGGAAGTGAAGTAGAGCTGGCTTCCCCCTCACGGAAATCTCTGTGCATATCTTTCCCCCCTTTGCAACGGTTTTCGCAGGGATGGGCGGCTCGCCGCCCAACTCGCAAAAAGGGGGGTAGGGGGGATTTAAAGCCCTGGCGCAACATCTAAATCCCCCTTGTTCCCCCTTTTACAAAGGGGGAGACGCTATCTGGATAGATAACCGCATGCTTGCGTAGATGCCCATGCATTGTGAAGGTGAGTTGACTCGCTTCGTTTCAAACAAACGGAGTTTTATTGCTAATCAGTAAAGGTTTTGTCTTGAATCCAGATATGCATCAAATATTCTCCGGCCAAGGCCCATTGGCCGAAGCCATCCCCGGCTACAAGCTGCGTCCGCAACAGATTGAGATGGCGCAGGCCATCCTGGAAGCCATCAAGCATCAAGATAAGCTCGTGGTCGAAGCCGGCACTGGCACCGGCAAGACGCTGGCCTATCTGGTTCCGGCGTTGCTCGCGGGCGGCAAGGTGGTTATTTCCACCGGCACCAAGACGCTGCAAGATCAATTGTTCCTGCGCGACATTCCGGCGCTGCGCGATGCCTTGAAACTGCCGGTGACGGTGGCGATTTTGAAAGGGCGCGCCAATTACGTGTGCCGCTATCACCTGGATCGCTCGCAACTCGATGCGCGCTTGTATCACCAGGAAGACGTGCGCCATCTGCAAAATATCGTGCGCTTCGCCGCCGTGACCCCCAGCGGCGATAAATCGGGCTGCAATGACGTGCCGGAGAACGCCAGCGTGTGGGCCTACGCCACCTCCACCCGCGATAATTGCCTGGGCCAGGATTGCACCGAGTACAAGGACTGCTTCGTCATGACCGCGCGCAAGCAGGCCTTGGCGGCGGATGTGGTGGTGGTGAACCATCATTTGTTTTTTGCCGATGTGATGCTGAAAGACGAGGGCATGGCCGAGCTGCTGCCCGCGGCCAACACCATCATCCTCGACGAGGCGCATCAGCTACCCAGTACGGCGGGCTTGTTTTTCGGCACCTCCTTGGGCACCGGGCAACTCATCGAGCTGGTGCGCGATTCGCGTGCCGAAGGGGTAAGCCACGCCAAGGATTTTGCGCCCCTGCCCGAAGCGGCCAGCGCGCTGGAAAAGACCGTGCGCGATTTGCGCCTGGTGTTCCCGCAAGAAGGCATGCGCTTGCCGTATGAGCGGGCGCAGCGCTTTAAAGAATTCGAGCCCGCGCTGACCAGCGTGAAAGAAAGACTGACTGATCTGGAGCACGCCTTGGAATCTCAATCCGAGCGCGCACCGGGCTTGGATAATTGCTGGCAGCGCGCGCAGGCGCTGAGCGCCCAGCTCAAGGCGTGGCGCGAAGCGGCCGGCGGCAATACCGTGCGCTGGGTCGAGGTGTACAGCCACGCCGTGCAGCTCAACACCACGCCGCTGTCGATCGCCGAAACTTTCAAAGCGCAGCTCGAAGCGCCGCGCACCTGGATTTTCACCTCGGCCACGCTCGCGGTGAAAGGCGATTTCCGCCATTACCAGGAAGAGATGGGGCTGGGTGAAGCCAAGACCGCGTATTGGGATAGCCCCTTCGATTATGCCAACCAGGCGCTGCTCTACGTGCCGCAGCATCTGCCCGAACCGAATACGCCGGACTACACGCGCGCGGTGGTCGAGGCGGCGCTGCCGGTGTTGCAAGCCAGCGGCGGGCGCGCCTTTTTGCTCTTCACCAGCCTGCGCGCGATGCGCGAGGCGCATGGTCTGCTGCAGGACGCGTTTGAAAAAGCCAAGCTCGATTTCCCCTTGCTGCTGCAAGGCGAGGGCTCGCGCACCGAATTATTGGAGCGCTTCCGCCGCCTGGGCAACGCCGTGCTGGTCGCCTCGCACAGCTTTTGGGAGGGCGTGGATGTGCGCGGTTCGGCCTTGTCGCTGGTGATCATCGATCGCCTGCCGTTTGCCGTGCCCGACGATCCGGTGCTCTCCGCGCGCATCGAAAAGATGAACAACGAAGGCCGCAACGCCTTCATGGAATATCAATTGCCGCAGGCGGTGATCACGCTGAAACAGGGAGCGGGGCGCTTGATTCGCGACGAAACCGATCGCGGCGTGCTGATGATTTGCGACCCGCGCTTGCTCAGCAAGCCCTATGGCAAGCGCATCTGGCAAAGCCTGCCGCCGATGCGGCGCACGCGCGAGCTGAGCGACGCGGAAGCGTTTTTCGATACTCCCACGCCGGTGCAAACCCATGCGCTGGGTTAGTGTAGTGACTCACTACACTAGCGCATTCCTGATCGCGCTGCTCGGGCTGGGGGCCGCGCAAGCGGAAGTCACGATGCGCATGGTGTGGGGCGCGCAGCCCGTCGCCGGCTTTCAATACTATGCCGGCAAGCGCTTGTGGGAAGGGTTGAAAGTGGGCGATGCCCTGACCCTGGTGCGCGACGCCGGCAACCCGCATGACGCCAACGCCATCCGCATCGAATGGCGCGGCGAAATGCTCGGCCACGTCCCGCGCGCCGGCAATGCCTCGGTGGCGAAGCTGATGGACAAGGGCGTAAAAGTCTCGGGCCGCATCGTGCACTTACAGCCCGGCCGCAGCCATTGGCAGCGCATCATGTTTGAGGTTGTGCTGGATGAGTAAAGGGCGGTAAGGTTGTGTTCGCCTACGATCGACACGGCCGGATGATGTGTCGATAAAATAACAAATAATCGACATGGACTATCAATGTGACAAGGGGAGAGAAGTTGTAGCGCCGGCATCCTTGCCGGCATGACGGCTGGAAGCCGGCGCGATCGAACGTGATGGAACCAACGCAGGAAATCTACCATGAATGAACCACAAGCCATTCCCCCCCGCCGTCGCCTGCAAGAGCTGCTGGCGATACCGGAAAGACAGCGCACCGATGAACAGTGGGACGAGATCAACGAACTAGAGATATCGCTCACCTCCGCCAATCGAGAGACCGCGGCCGCGCCAGAGCAAGGCAATCGGCAAAACACCGCCGCACCCACCAATCAACCCAGGCCCAACAACGGCGCGCGGGACAAAAAGCCCTTCAAGCGCACCCACAAGCGTCCACCGAAGGCGAGCGGGCCCTGAGAACCGGCTGTTTGGTTTAAAGAAGCCGATGCAGCTTGGGTTGCGCGGTAAAGCCGCTAACCCATAGATGAACACATTCAGAAGGCGCGCAGCATATAAGGCAGGGAGGTCGATTGCGTTTTGAATGGTGCTTGTTTGGAGTAGTCGGGGCACATCTCCCCACGCATGCCGGCGAGTAGCTTGAGATCGCTGGCTATATTCGCCAGCGGGTGAAGGCGCAGGCAGGATAAATACGCTTGCACCGCGAACAAGTGTTCGTAGGCGGAGAACCAAGCTGCGCTATCCCCGCGGCTTTCTGCTTCTTTCCACGTCGTTACGACAAAAGATTCCAATGCTTCTTCATGCTTCATCATTTCGTTCAACATTTGTTTTTTCTCCTTCAGGCAAACCGGTGACCGGTTAAGTCAGTCGAAAATACCGCAGGTTGCGGTGACTTCTCTTGAGCAAGCGCCGTGCCATATCAATTAACGCTATTAAAACAATGAGATGATGTTTCGCCCCCAAGCCGATTCGTTGCCGATTAGCGACAGCAAATCTTGCCGATAGCTGATAGCGTTTGATTTGAAATGAGTTTTAAGTGTCTGCGAAAAGCGACAAAGTGACTGGGTCTATTTAAATAAAGCCGGATCAAGTTCGTGCCGGTTTAGCAGCCGATAAAATTCCGTGCGATTGCGGTGCGCCAGCAAAGCGGCTTGAGTCACATTGCCGGCGGTAATTTTTAACAACTGAGCCAAATACTCGCGCTCGAATTGACGCCGCGCATCGGCCAGCGCGGGTATGCGCCCCGGCTTATCGCGCAAGGCTTTTTGCACCAAGGCGGTGGAAATGATGGAGGTTGTGCACAGCGCGATGGTTTGCTCCACGATATTGAGCAGTTGCCGCACATTGCCGGGCCATGGGGCGCCCACGAGAAGCTCCATCGCTTCGGGGGAGAAGCCTTTGATCTTTTTGTTGTACTTTTCCGCCAATGTTGCCAGAAAGTGCATGGCCAGCAAGGGGATGTCCTCACGCCGCTCGGGCAAAGAGGGGATTTCCAGCGTCACCACATTCAGCCGATAAAATAAATCTTCGCGGAAGTGGCCCGCGGTTATTTCTTCAGCCGCATCGCGGTGCGTGGCGGAGACGATGCGCACATCGACCAGTATGCTACGCGTCGAGCCGACGGGCCGCACCTGCTTCTCTTGCAACACACGCAATAATTTTACTTGCAAGGCAGAAGGCATATCCCCGATTTCGTCCAAGAACAGCGTGCCCTGATGCGCGGCTTGGAAGAGGCCTTGATAGTCCTGCGTCGCCCCGGTAAACGAACCCTTGGTGTGGCCGAACAGTTCCGATTCGAGCAGCGCCTCGGGTATGGCGCCGCAATTGATCGCCACGAAAGGCTGGTTGTGGCGTGGACCGGCCAGGTGCAGGGCTCGGGCCAGCAATTCCTTTCCGCTGCCGCTTTCGCCGTGAATGAACACGCTGGCGTCGCCTGCCGCGACCAGCTTGGCTTGGCGCAGCAAATCCTCCATGACTGGGCTGCGGGTCACGATGGCGCGGCGCCATTTTGTTTCTTCTTCGTTTGCGTTGCCGTGCAGGGGGGAGCCCGAAAGGTGCAAGGCTTTCTCGATTTGCTCCAGCAACACCTTGCTGTCGAATGGCTTGGTCAAAAAAGCGAACACGCCTTGCCGGGTTGCAGCGACCGCTTCCGGGATCGAGCCATGCGCAGTCAGGATAATGACGGGCAGGGTGGCGCTGGATTTACGGATGGCATCAAACAAAGCCATGCCATCCATCCCCTCCATGCGCAGGTCTGTGACGACCAGTTGCGGCCAAGAGGATGCCAGCAGCGCCATCGCTTTCTCGCCGCTTTCCGCGAGAGCGACTTGGTAGCCTGCCGCATTCAAGCGGATGGAGAGCAACCGCAGCAAATCGCGGTCGTCGTCTACCAGCAGGATTTTGTGTTGAGAGGTATTCATTTCACCTTGATGGTTTTGGTTTCTTCGCGCTTGATTAAATCTTTCTCGATACTTTTCAATGCATCGAGTTTTTGCTGCAAGGCGTCGGCGCGCTTTTCGTCGTCTTTTTGTTTTTGCGCGAGTTGCCAAAAGCGCTCTTCCTGCCGCTTTTGTTCGTTGGCGACGGCGGCGACCAGAAGCGCGAGATTTTTTAAATGCGGCGCGTCAGCCGTCTTGTTGTTCAGCACCTCGTCGGCCAAGGCAGCGGCACGCGCCTCGTCCTTGAATGCGGTATTGGGCAAGAGCAGCAACAGCGCGAGTTTTAAACGATTGCTGTCTGAGCGTTGCTTGGATAAGGCTTGCGCCGCAGCGGCATTTTCCGTCACGAGCGCATTGGCCGAGAGCGTTTTGATATGCTGAAAATAGGCCAGCACCTCCGAGACATCCGCGCCTCGATGCGACCCGGAAAGCGTGGAGAGGTTGTCCCAAACCCCGCGCGTGGGCGTGGCATGTTGCTCGGGATGCGCGCAGCCGCCGAGCCCCGCGGCATATAGTGCAATCAGCGTAATCGTGGTGCGAAACGACAAATATTTCATTGGGTGCCCCAGGATAAATTGACGGGTAGCGCGATGCGTAAATGCGCGCCCTTGGCTGCTTCGTTGACGATGCAGATCGTGCCGCGATGCGCCACGATGTATTCGCGGGCAATCGAGAGGCCAAGGCCGGTGCCCGCGACTTGGCCTTCGCGTGCTGCCTTGCCTAGATAGAAGCCTTTGAACACTTTGTCCTGCTCGTCCAGCGCAATCCCCGGCCCTTCGTCCACGACATCCAGAACCGCTTGTTCCTGCGCTTGCGCAAGGCGGATTTTGATCGTGCCGCCAGGCGGAGAATATTTGATCGCGTTGGACAATAAGTTATCAATCACCACCATCATTTTTTCTTCGTCGCAAGGGAGTGTGATCGGAGCGGCGTCGACTACCAGCTTAAGGCGCTTGTTCATCATCGCCAGCTTGTGATGGCGCAATACCGTTTCCAAGGCGCCGCGTAATTCGACGGGGCTGACATGCAGCGCCGCGTTGCGCAAATGCGCGACGCTAAAATTTAGCAAATCTTCGATACGCTTTTGGAGTTGGGCGGTGCTTTGGCGCAAAATATCGGCGATCTCGCGCTGCTGCGCATTGAGTGTGCCGGCGACTTGGTCGGCCAGAAGCTCAGATCCTTCGCGTAGCGCGGCTAACGGTGTTTTCAGCTCATGGGATATGTGTCCCAACAATTTATTGCGCTGCGCTTCCAGCTCGATCAAGCGTAGCCGCAGCCATTCCAAGCGCTTGCCCAGGTTTTCCAGGTCTTGCGGGCCGTTCACCGCGACCGGCGTAGAAATGTCGCCGCTGCCGAGTTTGCGGATGGCGGCATCGATCTGCCGGATCGGCCGCGTGGTCAGGAAGGTGAAAGCGCCTGCGAGCAACAGGATGGGAATTACCGCCAAGGTCTCCAGCGCCAATATGCGCTTTGCTTCGGAAGCCATGCGTTGCATGGTGTCCGCTTCCCGGTCGATGAGGCGGCTGCTGCCGGCCAGAATAGATTGCGCCAAGTCCGTGAGCGGCACGAAGTCATCCACGATCTTGCGGCTTGTCCCCGAGTCGGGCGAGTTGGACTGAAGCACGCCGAATAGCGCCATTTCCTTCCCTGCGAGCTCGTCCAACTGGCGTCGCTGGCGTGCATCGAGTCTTAAGCCCGCAAGTTTGGCGGCGGTTTCCCGAAATTTCTCATGCATCTTGGCGTAGCCCTGAAACAGCGCAGGGTCGCCCAGCACGACGAACTGGCGTGCGTTGCGTTCCATCGTGGTTAGCTGTTCGACCAACAACCAGCTTGATTGCGTCGCCAGCACTGCATCGCGCACGGCTTTCTGGCTCTGTTCCGCCAGCCTGTCCGCGGAAATCGCGGCGTGGATGATGGACGCGATCAGGGGTAGTGCAACCAAGAAGAAGCCCACAAGAATGAGCTTGAGAAATGACTTGGGATAATAGAGGCGCATCAGTGCCGCTCCTCCGGGTTTCCTGCGTTTGCCCGGCGTGTGGGTGCGGCTAAGGCGCAAGCTTCCCGATCGCACGCCGCCAGCGAAATGAAAATGAAAGCGCACCGAAATGGCTGAGTGAACATAGGTACATTAAACGCGCTGAGTGACGGAAGAGAGAATGCAGATAGGAGCCCGCCTCAAAGCATCTGGCGAGATGAGCGCTATCTTATCCAGCTTGAGCACGCTTTGTGTATGACAATTAATTTAGGCCATTGCGGGCGTCGAAGTATTCCGATTTGGACGTATCTGACGTATCCGTAATTTGGCCGGGCACGTTCAGGCGTTCTCTCCCGCGGTGCGCGACATCTTCGAGCATTTCGAATTCCACATCCAGGTTGAGCGGCTGGCCAAAGCCGGGTTGCTGTATCAGGTCACTGAGAAATTCAGCCAATTCGACTTGCATCCCGAAGCGCGGCTCACCATGTTCGGGCAGGAACTCAACCCCGAGTCCTATGCCATCTGCAAGGCCGACATGCTCATCAAGGGCCAGGATGAAAGAACGCCGCAGCGCGCTGATCTCGGCGGCGGTGACGGGCAAGATCGATGTGCGGTAAGTCCGTCATTCCCGCGAAGGCGGTGGCCATTGCGGCAAATCTATTTCTGTCTACAATGTACAAAATAGCTAGAAAAGGAAAAAGGTTCGAGCTAGGTCTGTGGTGATCCACTCTGTGAGTGGATCAGGTTGGAATATCTGATGGTATTGTTAAATTGGTTGAGCACAGTCGACAGTTACACCGATTCTATCGACAGATTGAATGAACGCAACCCAAACTATTGAGCTTTTCATAATTCATTACACGTTTTAAATCCCCCCTACCCCCCTTTTTCAAAGGGGGGGTGTCGCCAGGACTCTGCTGAGGCAGCCCCCTCCCTTTGAAAAAGGGAGGCTGGGAGGGGTTTGCATGACCAAGTTGGCGTGTCATCAATTATGAAAAGATCAATAATATCGCAAATAAAATACGGTGAAACGTCCGGTTATATCTTGATTCAGTGTGACCCGAACGAAGCGAGCGAAACCAGCGACTAAGCTTCTTGCGATACCGAAAGTAATGCAGTAAATCGCCTCCGCTTTGCTGATGGCTTGAGTAATATGCCACCCGGCGCAGCACCCACCTCATCGCAATATCGAGCTCAAACCTTCGGCTGGGAAAAGTCTTAGTGTTAGTGCCGGTATCCTGTCATTGCAATCCCCCAAGCCTTTTTGAGTCGAGCCGATAGCCAAGGGTCAATACGGTCTTTGAGGTCGGCATAGACTTCGTGTTTCATCGCCTCGATCCGCTCGATGACTTGGCGCGGGTTGCGTACGAGGCAGATCGATTTGCCGAATTCAACCAGCTCATCTTCGAGCGGGTAGGCTTTGGTTTTTTTCAGATTGAGCGCCATGGTGTTGTCGACCTTGGTGGCGCCTGTTCTTGGGTTTTCGATCTCGTAGATGGTTGTGGTGACCACGTCGTACAAAGGCGATAAGGAAACATTCCCGACGGGGTAGTCGTACAGCAGCGAGAAGTTTTTCAGGTGTGCGTCGCCGTTCTTGAGCAGGCACGACAGGGAAACGTATTCGAATAGCCGCGCCTTGCTTTCGGTGGCATTCCCCCCGCAAAAAATATCCACGGCTTTTGCGATATTCTCATAGCTGCCGTGATATTTTTCCTCCGGCGATTTACCCATCAGCACCACCATGTCCTCCAGCCCTAGCTGCTGGCCGTCTCGTATGTCGAAGCGCTTCATGATGAACAGGCTGCCATCTTCAGATAGCCAGAATTCCGGCACATCCATCCCCGCTCTTCTCGCCACTTCCATGCACATGAATTCGTTTTGTGCAAGGAAGGGATAATCGACTCCTGCCGATTTTACGATCAGGTCCGATGTGGCGACGGTCGATTTTGCTGAAACGGCGCTTGCGCTGTCGGGTACCAGCACCTTGGGTTGGAATCCGGAAATGCCGGAGCCGAAATAGGTATCGACCAGGTGCTTGAACAATTCATCCGATGCCGTGCTGTGAATGATTTCGTCGCGCGAGACGGTGATGGTGCGTTCCGGGTTATGGCCATCGACCGAATAGCGCAAACGGCCGATTTGATTGCCGCCTGCGATCTGCAGCAAGCGCATATCATCCAGAATCTCGTGCTTGCCAAACCGTTCGCGCAGATAGTCCAGCAAATATCCCTCAGGCCGGTTCATTTCAAAAACCGAGAACAGGCTACCTGAAGCATAGCTCTCCGCGCGCAGCGGCATGATGAGCGAGACTTCAGCTTCGCGCTTCGTGGTTTCATAGTTGAATACGAAGCGTGATTCTTTTTGCAGCTTTCCCGCCACACCTTGCGGGGTGGAGACGATGAGGCTTTTAATCGCCACTGAAAAGCTCCTTCACGGTTTCGTAGTCATGGCGCTTGTCGACTAGCCGGATCGCTTTATTGATGGCGGCCACCGCTTTCAAAAAAGTGATCATGTCGACGTTCTCTCCAGCTTCTAGCCGGATGATCGTCTCACGCCTGAGCCCTGCCGCTTTTGCCATGGCGGATTGGGTCATGCCGAGCGCTTTGCGCTCAGCACGCAGTAGTTTCCCCAAGTCTGATAAGTTATTTGAAGACAACATATCGTGCATTATAAGCAATAAATGTTATACAAGACAAACAATTTATCCGGTTCCAATGTTACTGGCCTTTGCATGTGCGGTTTTCATAGCGTATTGAAACTGCTCTATGTTTGATTCGCCTAGCGGTGGAACGAATCCGAGGGCTTTTACAATTGCTCGCAGTGGGGAAGCTAACTTCGGCATAGATGCTCCTATGTGGTTGTATGGAGATATCCAAGATACACAGGTGCATGGCCCGTTTTTGAAATAAATACATCAGTTTTAAGGTGTTTATTTGATTCTGGATAAATCCCTACAAATTCAATGTTGTTTGGGATGTTGAGAGTTTATTTTCACTCTTTGCGATTTTTGCCAGATATCAGTAATATAAACGTATAGGCGTTTATGCGCTTTTCGCTGATTGGAGGTATTTATGGAAGACTCAATTCGTTGGACGATCAAGGTTTCCAAGGGGACGGATATTTCGCTCCGATCTTACCTTGCCCAGCATGGCATGAAGAAGGGCGATTTATCTAAATTCGTTGAGGAAGCGGTACGCTGGCGTGTGCTCGATAAAACCGTAGCAGAAGTTCGGGAGCGCAATGCAAGCGTTACGGATGGAGAGATCGAGGCGGCAATCGACGAGGCGCTTGCCGCTGTGCGGGCTGATATGAAAGCGGAGATGTTTGCAAAACTGTTAAACAAAAAATAGCCGCACATGCGTGTTGTACTTGATACGAATATCCTGATCAGCGCGCTGATAAGCCCGAAATCGGTAGCGCGCCAGATTTATGAAGCCGCAAGATCAGGGCGCATCGCGCTGGTGAGTTGCGCTGCGCAATTTGACGAGTTTAGACGGGTGACCCGCTATCCGAGGGTGCAGCAATATATTCGGCCCTCGGAAGCCGGGACGATGCTCAATGAACTACGCGAGTTGGCTATTTACATTGAAGTGAATGAGAAGGTAGATGTCTCGCCTGATCCGGCAGACAATTTTTTATTCGCGATGGCGCAAGCGAGCCAGGCGGATTATCTGGTGACGGGTGATAAAGAAGATGTGCTCGCACTAGGTCGGCATGGGAAAACGCATATTGTTACTGTGCGAAAATTGATTGAAATTTTGAAGCTATAAAAACCAAAAATAATGCCAGGGACAGGGGAGATCAATCAACACCAACTGTCAGTGCTTCAGTGAGAACGGCGGAGAGGTACGCGCACGTCGCACCGGACAAAGCGCGTGAAGTGGTTTCGGTGGTGGGGCAGCGTGGCACACTTTTGGCACACCCTGCCAACGATGCAGGTGTGGCATCGGAAGATGCTGCGTAAAGTGCTGATCTTGAAGGTGTGATTGGTTGGCGGTGGCAGTTTCGAACTGCCGACCCCTGCCGTGTGAAGGCAGTGCTCTACCACTGAGCTAACCGCCAATAGAGTGGCCGCATTTAACCATATCCCCCTGTTTTCGGTCAAATTTTTACCTGGGCGGGGGGTGGGTATTTCCCGTAAAATAACGCCTTTTTCTCGGTCTATCCCCATGGTTCGCACTCGTTTCGCTCCCAGCCCGACCGGCTATCTGCATATCGGTGGCGCGCGCACGGCGCTGTTTTCCTGGGCCTATGCGAAGAAGCATGGCGGCACCTTTATTTTGCGCGTGGAAGATACCGATCTGGAGCGTTCCTCGCCGGAATCGGTGCAGGCGATTCTGGATGGCATGGCTTGGCTGAATCTGGATTACGACGAAGGCCCGTTTTTTCAAATGCAGCGCATGCCGCGCTACAAGCAGGTGATCCAGCAACTGCTCGACGAAGGCCATGCCTATCACTGCTATTGCAGCAGGGATGAGCTGGAAGCCATGCGCGAAGCGCAGCGAGCGAAGGGCGAGAAGCCGCGCTACGACGGCCGTTGCCGGCAGCGTACGACCTCTGTGCACGGGGTGAGCCCGGTGGTGCGCTTCAAGAACCCGACCGAGGGTGCGGTGGTGATCGACGATCTGGTCAAAGGCCGCGTCGTGGTGAGCAATAGCGAGATGGACGATCTGATCATCGCGCGCGGCGACGGCACGCCGACTTATAATTTTTGCGTGGTGGTGGATGATTGGGATATGAGCATCACGCATGTAATTCGCGGGGATGACCATCTCAACAATACGCCGCGCCAGATCAATATCCTCCAGGCGCTCGGCGCGCCGCTGCCGCAATATGCGCATGTGCCGATGATTCTCGGCCACGATGGCGAGCGCCTTTCCAAGCGTCATGGTGCAGTGAGCGTGATGCAGTATTTTGAAGATGGCTATTTGCCCGAAGCGTTGCTCAATTACTTGGCGCGGCTGGGTTGGTCGCATGGCGACGAAGAAGTTTTTGCGCTCGATCAATTCGTGGAATGGTTCAATTTGGAATCGATCAGCAAATCCCCGGCGAAATTTGATCCTGAAAAATTATCCTGGGTGAATCAGCAATACCTCAAGGCGGCAGACAATGCGCGTCTGGTTGAGCTGGCGCGGCCTTTCATGGCGCAGGATTGCTGCGACCCGGCGCATGGGCCGAATCCTACTGAGGTATTCGGCCTGCTCAAGGAACGCGTGAGCACGCTGGAAGAGCTGGCCGATGCCGCAGTGTATTTCTACCGCCCGTTGGAAGCGCATGAGGATTTGCGCAAACAACATCTCACCGCCGCCGTTAAGCCCGCGCTGGAAGCGCTGGTGTCGCGCCTCGAATCGGTTACGTGGAATAAAGAAAGCTTGAACCCGCTGATCAAAGAAATCTGCGCGGCACATAGTTTGAAAATGCCGCAAGTCGCCATGCCGCTGCGCGTGATGATCACCGGCGAAACGCAAACGCCTTCGATCGATGCAGTGATGGCGCTGATCGGGCGCGATGCGGTGCTGGCGCGCATCCGCGATCATTTGGCGCGCTATCCGGCTTAATCGATGGATACGATGGCCGTACCGCTTGAAGCGCATACACCCATTGTGTTGGGACACTGACTAAATACGCTGCCAGAGATCGACTTTTCTCTTTCGCAGCAACAAGTTAGACGGATGACAGCCATCGCCTCACAGAGGTCGAATTGGCATAGATGGGCATGGTTTGGCGCTCAAATTGCCCCAAATTTGCCCCACGAAATCGGATCGCATACTGGGGCATAGCCAGTCGTGTGCGAGCGTAGCTTTCAGGATGCCACGTGACACCGCGCTGGACCATGACGGTGCCGACGGACTGCGAAATTGATTCACTCGGCGGGAGCGCCGGCTCAACGCACGCTCCTCTTGAAGAACTTGACTTGTGTCCTTGATGCGTATAAAATTTTATACGTAGTAGAGTGATGAGTGACGAAAAAGAAATTCGTTGGGTTGGCTCCGCCTATGACGACTTGTTGGCATTCCCGGACGAACCACGTCGCTCTGCCGGTTTCCAGTTGGGCAAGGTTCAAGTTGGTTTGGACCCGGACGATTGGAAGCCATTCGATGATGTCGGGGCTGGTACCAAGGAAATCCGCATTCGGGAAGCCAGCGGCATCTATCGAGTGATGTACGTCGCCAAGTTCGAGGAAGCAGTGTATGTCCTGCACTGCTTCCAGAAGAAGACGCAGGCGACCAGCAAGCAGGACAAGGGCATTGCCGAGGCGCGCTACCGCGCTGTGGCCGACGCGAGAAAGGTTAGGAAATGAAAATCGACACCGAAATCCGCCATGTGACGAAGCCGGGAGCGAACCTCTTCCTGGAACTGGGCTTCGCGCCCGCTGAAGCCAAACGCTTACAGGCAGCCTCGCGCAAGCAGATCAATGACACGCAGTTGCTGAAGCAGCAGCTGATGGACGAGTTGTCTACCTGGATTACCGAGCATCACCTGAAGCAAGCCGAGGCAGCCGAGATCCTGATGGTCTCGCGTCCGCGCGTGTCCGATGTGGTGAACAAGAAAACGGCCAAGTTCACCATCGACACGCTGGTGGAAATGCTCAGCCGCATCGGCAAGCCGGTCAAGCTGGCCATCGGTTGAGGCCGAGCCACGCATGGCGATAGCGATTGCTCTATCCAACGGCCGCACCTGGAAAACAAAAGCAGCCGCGTTAAATCACTTCAAGGCCATGCTGGCCCGTCATGCCGATGGCGCGGTGGTCGAGGATCGCAGCGACCATGATGACCTCGTGGCCCTGCTCGAACGCTACGAGGAAGCCATCACCGATGGGTCGAGTAAGACGGGAGTGGGTATTGATCACTTCACCCGCACTCGAAACAACTTCAACGGGTATTCGACACCTTCCTTCTGGGGCCATCGCACCGATGGCACGGCCACCGGCTTCAGCTATATCTCAGGGGAGTCCCCCAGAGAGCTGGGCGCATCTGGCAGGGCATGAAAAAACTCGTGCAAATTGCCCCAAATTTGCCCCAATAAAAATTGTAAAACAATATAAATAATTGATTATTATGGGTAAAGAAGACTTCTCTACGCACACCCCGATGATGCAGCAGTATCTGCGCATCAAGGCGCAGCATCCGGGGATGCTGCTGTTCTACCGCATGGGCGATTTCTACGAGCTGTTTTTCGAAGATGCGGAAGAAGCTTCCAAGCTGCTCGATATCACGCTGACCACACGCGGCGCGACCGCCGGGCAGCCGATTAAAATGGCCGGGGTGCCCTATCACGCGGTGGAGCAGTATCTGGCCAAGCTGATGAAGCTGGGGCTGTCGGTGGCGATCTGCGAGCAAATCGGCGACCCGGCGACCAGCAAGGGCCCGGTCGAGCGTCAAGTCATGCGCATCATGACACCGGGCACGGTGACCGATAGCGCGCTGCTCGACGAACGGCGCGAAGCCTATGTGATGGCCGTACTGCCGGCCCAGGGCAAAATCGGGCTGGCGTGGTTGAGCGTGAGCAGCGGGCGTTTTTGCGTGGACGAGATTGCGCCGGACGATCTGGCCTCCTTCATCGAGCGCGTGCGGCCGGCCGAATTGCTGGCGCCGGAAGATGCATCGCTGCCTGGTCTCGATAGCGCCAGACTGATGCCGAAGCGCCTGCCGTCTTGGCAATTCGATCTCGACGCCGCACAGCGCGCGCTGTGCCAGCAATTCGGCACGCACGATCTGGCCGGCTTCGGCGTGGCGGAGATGCACGCGGCACTCGCCGCTGCTGGTGCGCTGCTGGGTTATGTGAAGCACACCCAGCGCGCCGCGTTGCCGCATATCGTCAGCATCAGCGCCGAGCGCCAGAGCGCTTATGTGCTGATGGATGCCGCCACACGCCGCAACCTGGAGCTGACCGAAACCATACGCGGCGAAGCTGCGCCCACTTTACTATCGCTCCTCGACACTACAGCCGGCCCGATGGGAAGCCGCTTGCTGCGGCACTGGCTGCACCATCCACTGCGCGACCGGCAAATGATCATGGCGCGGCTGGATGCCGTGTCCACGTTGCTGGAAGGCTCGCCCACGCCGCACCGCCAAGCGCTGCACGGCCTGCTGCGCGGCATCGCCGATATCGAGCGCATCGTGGCGCGGGTGGCGCTGCGTTCGGCGCGGCCTCGCGATCTGGCCAGCTTGCGCGATAGCCTGGCGCGCTTGCCCGAGTTGCACGCCTTGCTCGGCCCGGTGGCGAGCCAACGTCTGGCGCAGTTGCTGCAAGGCGCGCGTCCGCAAGATGACGTGGTGAACTT
>MEQN01000067.1:2702-2802 GCA_001770235.1 Betaproteobacteria bacterium RBG_16_58_11 | reverse complement strand
GTTGCTTCGTGCCGGCGCAGAGCGCGCTGCTCGGCCCGGTGGACCAAATCTTTACCCGCATTGGCGCGTCGGACGACCTGGCTTCCGGGCGCTCGACCTT
>MEQN01000067.1:0-2654 GCA_001770235.1 Betaproteobacteria bacterium RBG_16_58_11 | reverse complement strand
GCATAGCCTGGTGCTGCTGGATGAAATCGGGCGCGGCACATCGACCTTCGACGGGCTGGCCTTGGCGCACGCGGTGGCGCGCCACTTGGCGGAAAAGCTCGGCGCTTATACCTTATTCGCCACGCATTACTTCGAGTTGACGCGCTTGAGCCAAACGCTGCCGCAGATCGCCAACGTGCATCTCTCGGCGGTGAAGCACAAAGACAGCATCGTGTTTTTGCATGCGGTGGAAGATGGCCCGGCGAGCCAAAGCTACGGTCTGGAAGTCGCTGCCCTGGCAGGCGTGCCTGCTGCTGTGATCCAGCAAGCGCGGCGCTATCTGGTGAGTCTGGAAAATCAGAGCGTGACGCGCGAAGGGCAGGGCGATTTGTTCGCCCAAGCGCCGGCGCCGCAGGAACATCCGCTGCTGGAAAAAATGCGTGAGATCAAGCCGGATGAGCTGACACCGAAAGCGGCGCTGGAATTGCTGTACGAACTGAAAAAAGCGTTGGATTCGCCTTGAGCGGTCTCCGTCCACGGGAGGCAAGGTTTACTGTGCCGCCCAATGCGGCGTAGCGATCCCCTCGCCCAGATCGGCCTCCACCAAACGCCGCCGCACTTCCAGCAATTTCTCAATCAGCGCCGGTTCATCGCGCCCATAAGCATCGGCATCCGGCGTGCGCTTGACCACTACGCCGAGCAACTCGGTGATGGCGTTGCCAATGGAGTTTTGGCTGATGGTGACGATGAGCTTGCCTTTGTCGTTGCGGTAGATCAGTTGCTTGAAGGCGGGCTGCCAGCGAATGGCGTTGGCGTACTTGGCGTCCTTGATGCAGCGGTCGCGCACCATCTTCGCCGTCTTTAAGAAATCGTTGTTGAATTGCAGCTTGCTTTCCACCAGTTCGGGGAAGTTGATGTCGCGCGGCAGCGGGGCGTTGCGGGTCGAGACTTGGGTGAAAAAGGTGCGGTAGAAATCGATGAAGCCCTTGAGGATGGTGTCGTATTCTTTCCAGAAGCAGATATCTTTCAAGGCTTCGACGCCGCCGTGCACCTCCCAACTGGGCAGACCCTGCGGGTAGCCGGTGAGGGCGATTTTGCAACTGCCAGCTTGGCACGGCCGCAGGATTTGCAGATCGAGATCGTCGAAGAAATCGCGATACACGTCGCGCATGTAAGACTGAAACAGCGAGTGCTGTCCGCCGTCGGTGAGGTTCGGGTTGTTCGTGTCGGCGAGCGGCGCATCGCGCAGCGCGGCTTTGTTGAAAACGATGAAGTGGTTGTGCAGCATGCGGATGCTCGGTACCCCTGGCGAGGGGAGCGGCCAAGTCGCATCCAGGCTCGCCTCACCCGTCAGCACCAGCGTCTCGTCCGGGTCGGGATAGCGCTCCAGCATGTAGTCGAAGATGATCTGGTTCATCCGGTTCCACACGTTCTTCACGTTATCCGGCACCTGGGTGCGGCGCACCGGACGGCCGAGCGGGTCGAGGATGCTCTGCGAAGTGTTGTAGATGATCGAGGCGTCGAACTCGTTGCTGTGGCCGAGCGCCTTGCGGTAGAGCAGCAGCCCTTCGGAGTTTTGCAGCAGGCCGTTGTTGTGCGACAGGTCGTTGAGGTTCTCGGTGCTGTTGAAAAACTCGTTCGGTTTCATGCCATCCGGCACATCGAGCGGTATCGGGCGAAATGGGGTGACGATCTCTCTTGGGCCGGACTGCATAGGTGCTGTACCTCAAAATTATTTTATGGCGTGATCAATTGAAAATATGAATATGATCAGCGGTGACTGCTGCTTGGGGTATGGTATATGAAGCGGCAGGAGAGGTGAACTGTTGGGGCGCTCCGCTAACCGCTTTTATGTTGCAATATCTATTTCAGGAGTTGAATTGTCAGCCGATACACCAATCAAAGAAACAGTCGTGTTAGTCCATGGCCTATGGATGCGCGGCTGGGTGATGGCGTGGTTGGGGTGGCGGCTGCGGCGCTGCGGTTTTCGTACCGTCGCTTTTTCCTACCCCTCCGTGCGCGGCACGCTGTCGCAAAACGCGCTGCGCTTGTCGCGCTTTGTCGCGGGGCTGGATGCGCCGCGCATTCATTTTATGGGTCATAGCCTGGGTGGTCTGGTGCTGCTGCAAATGCTGGCCACGCACCCCGATCCGCGCACCAGCCGCGTGCTGCTGGCGGGGTGCCCGTACCGCGCTAGCTACGCGGCACGCAAGCTCGCGCGCAGATGGCTGGGGCGCTGCCTGATCGGGCGTAGCGTGTTGCAGTGGCTGGGCCAGCCGGCGCCAGCGTGTACCGGCCAGTACGAAGTGGGCGTGATCGCCGGTTGCCAGCCTTTGGGCGCCGGCAAGCTCATCGGCGGGGTGCCGCAACCCAATGATGGCGTGGTGGTAGTAGAAGAGACGGCTTTGCCAGGCGCAAGCGATCAGATCGTGCTCGATGTGTGCCACTCCGGCATGCTGCTGTCTGACCAGGTCGCGCGCCAGGCCTGCGCATTTTTGCGCCAGGGATATTTTTTTCACGATATGGAATCAAAATGATGTTACGAATCTCGCGCACACTCAAGCTCGCCCTGGTGCTGGGCTTAACCGCCTGGCTCGGCGGCTGCGCCAATTTTTCCTATTACGTCCAAGCGGTCGGTGGTCAGCTAGATATCCTGCGCCATACTCAGCCGATCA
>MEQN01000066.1:33123-33359 GCA_001770235.1 Betaproteobacteria bacterium RBG_16_58_11 | reverse complement strand
CGGTGCCGCCAGTGATGTGTCTCACGGCCACCGCCAAGCAGGATGTGATCGACGACATTGTCAGCCACTTCCGGCAGCGGCTGGACTTGGTGCTTGAATCCCATCTGGGTACGACCGATCGCGACAACCTCAGTTTTGCCATTGTGCCGACACGGGAGGAAGCCAAGCTGCCGCAGATTCATCGTCTGCTGGCGGATCAGTTTGGCGAACCTGCCGAAGACAAGTCAGCGGATCGG
>MEQN01000066.1:23879-33064 GCA_001770235.1 Betaproteobacteria bacterium RBG_16_58_11 | reverse complement strand
CGACTATCTGGCCCAAATGGGCTGGCCGGTTGCCGCTTATCACGCCGGCTTGCCGCCCGATATCAAGAAGGATCGCCAACAGGACTTCATTGCCGGGCAACTGAAGATCATCACCGCCACGAATGCCTTCGGCATGGGCATCGACAAGCCGGATGTGCGTCTGGTGGTTCATGCCGATATTCCCGGTTCGCTCGAAAACTACATCCAGGAAGCGGGGCGGGCCGGGCGCGACCAAGCGGCGGCGTGCTGCGTGCTGTTCTACGATGAGAAGGATGCCGAGCGTCAATTTAGCATGACCATGAACAGCCGGCTGACACCCAAAGACATTCAGAACCTTCTCCACGCTTTGCGCCGCCGCCCTGCCGACAAGGAAGGCAACGTGGTGATGACGGTAGGGGAGCTACTGACGACGGAGGATTTAGAACTGGATTTCGATCCCGCCGACCGTGGCCGCGATGCCCGCGTCAAGACCGCCGTGGCATGGTTGGAGAATGCCGCTCTGCTGGAACGCAATGAGAACCGTACCCAGGTTTTTCCCGCGTCGCTACGGTTCAAGCATCTGGATGAAGCGCGACAGAAGCTGGCGGGGGCTTCCTACTCCGAGAAACGATGTCAACAATTGTTGGCGTTGCTGCGCGCCATCCTCCAGGCCGATCCCAAGGATGGGCTATCGACCGATGATCTGGCATTGGCTGCGGGCTTGTCGTCGACGGAAGTCGGTCGTGCGCTGCATGATCTGGAAACGATGGGATTGCTGGAGAACGATAGTCGCATCGTTGCTTATCTGCGCGTCGGTGTGCCTGGCGCTTCGATGCCAACTTTGGAAGCGCTGAGTCGGCTGGAATCGGCGTTGCTTGCACTGCTGCGGGAATCCGCACCGGATGCCGGTTCAGCTATGGAACCGGTGCTGCTCAATTTGCCTGCACTGGCGCAACGATTGAAGGACGAGGACAAGGACTTCGCCGATATTCTGCCTCAGCGCATTAGCCAATTGCTGGAAACGCTCCGTCAAGACGGTCGCGCGCTACCGGGTGGGCGCGGTAGTCTTGGTCTGCGTCGGCTGGATAAGCAGACCTATCAGGTGGCGGTGCAGCGGCAATGGGAGGAGGTCGAGGCCTTGGCGCGTTTGCGCCGTGCCTGCGCCCAAGTGGTACTGACGGCATTCCTGGCTCGTTTGCCGCAAGGTGCACGCGGCAAGGATTTGGAGGCTGATCTCACTTTGGGGCAGATTGGTAAAGTGCTGAAGGGGGATCTTGCCATCGCCGCCGAGTTGCGGGATGTGCCAACCGCTGTGCAGACGGCGCTGCTCTACCTGCACGAGCAGGGCGTCTTGACGCTGGCACAAGGTTTATCGGTATTTCGCTCAGCCATGACACTGCGGCTTTATCCGGAGGAGAAGAAACGCGGCTTTGCAGGCCACGATTATCAGCCTTTGGCAGATCACTACGCCCAGCGGGTGAGTCAGATTCACGTCATGATCCGCTATGCGGAAATCGGCCTGGGTAAGGTCGCCGAGGCGTTGAAGTTGGTGAGTGATTATTTCACCTTGCGAGAAGAAGCCTTCCTTGCCCGCTATTTTCCGCAACAGAAGGAAATGCTGGAACGGGCGACCACTGAGGCATCCTGGCATCGGATCAGCGATGGGCTTTCGCCGCTGCAAAAGCGCATCGTCACCGAGAAACGTCCGCAGAACCGGCTGGTGTTGGCCGGCCCCGGTTCGGGTAAAACCCGGCTCATCGTCCATCGAGTGGCTTTCCTGGTGCGTGTGCTGCGGGAGCGACCGGAAAGCATTTTGGTGGTGACCTTCAACCGCCATGCGGCGCTTGAAGTACGGCGGCGCTTGCGGGAACTGATCGACAACGATGCCTTCGGCGTGGCGGTGCATACCTATCACGGCTTGGCCTTGCGCCTGACGGGAACCTCGCTGGCCAATCGTGATCCAGATATGCCGCTTGATTTCGAGCAAATGCTCGTTGATGCCACCCGTCTTTTGAAAGGCGAATCCGTAGCGGTCTGGGAAACACCCGATACCCTGCGGGATCGACTGCTGGCAGGATCGCGCTGGCTGCTGGTGGATGAATACCAGGACATCAACGGGCCGCAATATGAGTTCCTCTCCGCGCTGGCCGGGCGAACGTTGCAGGACAAGGAAGGCAAGCTGAACCTGCTGGCAGTGGGAGACGATGACCAGAACATCTATGAATTCACTGGCGCCCAAGTGGAATTTATCCGCCGCTTCGAGCAGGACTATGGCGCCAAGGTCGATTACCTGGTGGAAAATTTCCGCTCCACCGCCAACATCATAGCCGCAGCCAATGCATTGATTGACGTACATCCTGAGCGGCTCAAGGTGCAACATCCCAGCGCCATCAATGCTGGCCGGCGCAAGGAAGCGGCGGGGGGCATGTGGGCGCGACTCGACGCGGCGGTTAGCGAAGGCCGCGTACAGGTGCTGGATGCCGGCGCCGATTACCAGGCGCAAGGCTGGCTTGCGCTTCATGAACTGCGCCGACTGGCCGATCTTGATGCGCGCTGGGACTGGTCGCGGGTAGCGGTAATTGCACGGGAATGGAGGGCACTGGAACCCGTGCGTGCAGGCTGCGAGTTGCTGAATATTCCTTGCCACTTCGCCGGACGCCGTGAGCGTGCGCCACCGACCGTGCGCTTGCGCGAGGTGGCGCGCTTCCTGCGGCTGCTGGATGAGCGTCTGGGCGAACTCATGCCTCTGCCGCAACTGCAAGCACTGGTTGCCGATCTGCGTGGCGATGAAGCCGATTCACCGGGCAACAGACTGGTCATGGAATTTCTGGAGGATTTTGATTCGGCGGTCGGCGAGGGGGCGCATCCGATTGCGGTGGTACTGGATGCCGCTTATGAATTTCTGGCCGAGGCGGACCGGCGGTCTGGGGATGGCATGTGTCTCACCACTGCCCATGGCGCAAAGGGGCTTGAGTTCGATCATGTTGTGGTGCTCGACGGGGGCTGGCGTAAAAACGGATCGGAGGCCCTGGCCGAACGCCGCCTGTACTATGTGGCGATGACGCGGGCGCGCCAGACGCTGGCGCTGTGCCGCATGGCTGATAAGTCTTTCGCGGATGAACTAGCCAGCTTGCCTGCCGTGCTGGCTCGTTCCCCGATTTTCATGGATCAACTGCCAGCGGGGTTGTCGCGTCGTTTCGAGTTGCTCGGTCTAGGTGAAGTGGACATGGATTTTGCCGGGCGCAGCCAGGATGCCGCAGTTCGGCGGGCGATTGCGGAATTGAAAAACGGCGACGAGCTGGTAATCGAACCGCTGCCAGGGCAGCAGCGCTGGGCTATTCGAACCGCGGCAGGCCAAATGGTCGGCCGTACCGCTCAGACTTACGCGCCGCCTGCCGGGCGCATCGTTACTGCGCGCGTGGCGGCCATTTGCGTCAGGCGATTGCGGGACGTCACAACAGAAGAATGGCAGTCGCGTATGGCGCTTGCAGAGTGGGAAGTGGTATTGCCGGAGATGGTGGTTGATTAAGTCTTTAACTGCTTTTTCCAGGCTGATTGCTCAAGTGCCGCTGTTTCGTACTACCAGGGTGAATGGCCACCACCATCGACATTATTTTGGAAATGTTGAGCCGGTCAATTTCGCGGGCTTTGAGGACATCGAGGAACGGTTTGAGCAAGACTGGATAGCATTGAGGAGTGACAAATGCGCAAAGTAATTATCAAGACAGGAACGGAAGAAGATTTCTTCAAGCGTGGGCGCAAAGTGGCGAAACTCGCCGATCTCGGCGCTCACCTGACGGATGAGCGAATCATTAGCTTTGAAGACCCTGCCGACTTGTTAAGGCTGCTGACGACAGCGCGGCTTGCACTGTTTCGCGCCATAAAGGAGCGTCCAGGTTCAATTACAGATATGGCCGAACGGCTGCATCGAGACCGCAGCGCGGTTAAACGTGACGTGGACGAACTGGAAAAGGTCGGACTGGTGCGCGTGGAGCCTAAAACCTTGCCTGGGCATGGCCGGATGAAGGAAGTTAGCGTGGCCGCGAATCAATTCAGGCTCGAAGCGCAATTAGCCTAACGGTAGCGCAGGCCAAGTGCAGCACGATTTCCTGCTCAGCCGGGCTGCCGCTGCCGGTGGATAAAATACGTGATGCTGGAAGCGCGCAATGCGCTTGCCCGTAGGGGTCCGCTTTCGATGCCGGGCGAGGCATGCCTCGCCCCTACTGACACCCCATGGGCTACCTCCCAGCCGGCTGCGCAGGCAATCGCGCGCTGGGGGCATCCAGCATTTCCAGCGGCTGGGGATGCTGGATGGCGTAGCCCTGGGCATGGTCCACGCCCAGTTCCTTGAGGATATCCAAAATATTCTGGCTTTCCGCGCATTCCGCCACGGTCTGGATCGCCATGACGTGCGCGACGCGGTTGATCGCTTCCGCGATGGCGCGATGAATGTGATCTTCGGCGATGCGCTTGATGAAGCCGCCGTCGATTTTGAGGAAATCCAAGGGCAGCTCTTTGATTTGCTCGAACGAGGAAAGACCCGCGCCGAAATGATCCAGGGCAAACAAGCAGCCAAGATTTTTGAGTTGCCGGATCATGTTCGCGGCGCGGAGCAGATTGGCGTTGGCGGTGGCTTCCGTGATTTCAAAACACAGCATGTGCGCCGGCACGCTATATTCTTTGAGCCATTGCCGAATCGCCTCGACCAGGCCGGCATCCTCCAGCGCGGCGGCCGATAGATTGATGGCGTAGAGCGGAGGGGCCTCGCCGTAGGCCGGGCCATGCCGCGCGGCGCAACTGGCGATCACGTGGCGCACCACCCAGCGATCGATCGCCGCCAGCATATGGTAGCGCTCGGCCGCCGGCAGGAACGCGCCCGGCAAAATCAACTGGCCGTCCTCATCGAGCATGCGCAACAGGATTTCGTAGTGCATGCGCCCGGTTGCATGGACGGCAAGCGGGGTGATGGGCTGGTAGCAGAGATGGAACCGGTCTTCATTCAATGCTTGGTTGATGCGCACCACCCACTGCAATTGCGCGTGGCGCTCGACCGACTCGGCTTCGGTGGGCTCGTACACATGCACGCGGTTGCGGCCCTTTTCCTTGGCCATGTAACACGCGGCATCCGCCGCGCTGAGCGCCGCCGCCGCGCTCTCGGTGGCTTCCGTCAGCAGCGCCACGCCGATACTGACGCCGATGGAAAAGGTCTTGTCGCGCCAATGAAAATGAAAATCCCGCACGGCTTCCAGCAGATCGCTGGCGATGCGCCAGGCTTGATCCAAGGGACAATGCTCCAACAGCGCGCCGAATTCGTCGCCGCCCAATCGCGCCAGCGTATCCCGCTGCCGCAGTTTTTTTTGCAGCACGCCGCTCAACTGCCGCAGCAGCTCATCGCCGGCGGCGTGGCCGCAACTGTCGTTCACCACCTTGAACTGATCCAGGTCCAGGTAGCACAGCGCATGCTCGGAACGCTCCGTGCGCGCGCTTTCCAACACGCGCGCCAGGCGCCATTCGAATTCCTTGCGATTGACCAGACTCGTCAGCGCATCGTGCGTCGCCTGATAAAACAACTGCTGCTTCATCGCCTGCGCCTCGGTGACGTCGTGGAACACCACCACCGCGCCCACGATCTGGCCGCGCTCCCGGATCGGCTGGGTGGAAAGCTCCGCCGGGAAGGCTTCGCGATTCTTGCGCAGCAACCACTCGACCGCGCCGCTGCTCGCCTCGCCGCCCCGCAGCGCGGCGCACAGCGGACAGGCCTCCGCCGGCAACGGCGTCCCATCCGGCGCGCGCGGATGCAGCAAGTCGTGCGCGGGCAGGCCGAGCACTTGTTCCCGATCGTAGCCCAGCATGGTCAGCGCCGCGTCGTTGATGAAGGTGCAGCAGCCTTTGGCGTCGATGCCGTAGATGCCCTCGCCGGCGGATTCCAGCAGGAGGCGGAAGCGCGCCTCGCTGTCGCGCAGCGCACGTTCCGCGCGCTTGCGCTCACTCAATTCGTTGACCAGCCGGGTATTGGCCTCTTCGAGCAGCGCGGTGCGTTTATCCAGCAAGGCGGTGCGCTGGGCCACCAGATGCTCGAGCCGGCGCCGGTGCTGCTCCAACTCTTCCAGCAGGTGCTTGTCCTCGGTGATGTCCACCAAGATTCCCTGCAGGAACAGCGCTTGCCCGTGCTCGTCTTTGACTATGGCCGCTTCGTCGAGGAACCAGCGGTAAGCGCCGCCGCGCCCCTGCAGGCGGTATTCGCAACGCTGCGGCTGTCCGCTGCCGCGCATCGCGTCGAATTGCTCGATGGCCTGTGGCCGGTCTTCCGGGTGGATGCGGTTGCGCACGAAACCGATCTCCGCCAGGCACGCCTCGGGCGTGAAGCCGAGAATCGTCACTTGCGGGCTGATGTACAACAGCTTGCCGGGGGTGGCGAGATCGGCGATATAAACGATGGCGGGAATTTGCTCCACCAGCGTGCGGTATTTGGTTTCCGCCAATACTTTTTGCTCGCGCATCTGCTGCTCGTTCAACACGCGTTCGATGATCGCGGGCAGCAATTCCAGATACAGGCGATCGACATCCTTCACCAGGTAATCGCGCGCGCCGCGGCGCATCGCTTCCACCGCGATGCCCACATTGTCCGCGCCGGTGAGCATCATCACCGGCACCGGGAGGGCGCCTGCCTCGCCCGCCAACTCGGCTAGAAACTCTATGCCGGTCAAGTCCGGCAGATGATGGTCGAGCAAAACACAGTCCGGGTGGTGCGCCGCTGCCAACTGCAAGCCCTCGCGCCCGGTTTCCGCCTCGAAAAACTCGAATTCGAACAAGGGGTGCTGCGTCAATGCGCGCCGGCACGCCAGGCGGTCGACGGTGTCGTCCTCGACAATCAATAGGCGGATGCGCTGCTTGCTCATTGCGGCAATTCGCTGATGGTCCAATAAG
Organism: Betaproteobacteria bacterium RBG_16_58_11; assembly: GCA_001770235.1. GTDB lineage: Bacteria > Pseudomonadota > Gammaproteobacteria > Burkholderiales > Thiobacteraceae > RBG-16-58-11. The sequence continues at coordinate 26,158 of MEQN01000066.1, read as the reverse complement.
CGTCGATGGTTCGAATGGTTTCCACGAATTGCGGGTAATCCACCGGCTTGCGCATATAGCCGGCGACGCCGAGCTGGAAGCTTTCGACCTTGTCCTCCTGCTCTTCCGAGGTGGTGAGCACCACCACGGGAATGCCCTTCAGGCTCTCGTCGTGCTTGGCGATTTGCAGGAATTCGATGCCGCCCATGATCGGCATGTTGAGATCCAGCAGGATCAGGCACGGCCGCGGGTTGGCGGGATTGCGCAGAAAATTCAGCGCCTCTTCGCCATTTTCCACATGTTGCAGCGGATTCATGACGTGTAGCTCCTTTAACGCGCGCCGCACCGTCATGGTGTCCACCTGATCGTCCTCCACCAGCATGATCGATTTGCAAGTCACTTTCATTGTGATCCCCTCCTTGTTGTCAGTGTGCTCTGCCCACGCTTGGGCAGGGTAAAGAAAAAAGTGCTGCCTTCACCCAATTTGGATTCCAGCCAGATCTTGCCGCCGTATAGCTCGACAATTTTTTTAACCAGCGCCAGCCCCACGCCGGTGCTCTCCACTCTGTCGCGCGGCGCGAGGGTCTGGAATAGCTGAAAAATTCTCTTAAAATGCCGCGCTTCAATCCCCGGCCCGTTGTCGCTGACGCTGAATTCCCAGCCCTCGCCGGCGCCGACGCAGTCGATGCGGATTTCGCCATGCGGCTTGTCCATGTATTTGATGGCGTTGCTGAGCAGGTTTTGGAACACCTGCTGGATGCGGGTTTTTTCCGTGCGGATCGTGGGCAAGGCGCCGGCCACGGTGATGGCGATATGCTCCGGGGGCGCGAGCGAATCGATCGCGTCCCGCAGCAGTTGATTCAAATCGACTTCGACCCGGGTCTCCTTGACCCGCCCGACGCGCGAATATTGCAGGATGCCGTCGATCAGCCCGTCCATGCGCCGCACGCGTTGCGTGATCAGGCGCAGGTATTCACGGCCTTCGTCATCCAGCTTCTCGGCCTGGTCCGCGACCAGCCAATCGGCCAGCGAGCCGATGCCGCGCAGCGGCGCTTTCAAGTCGTGCGAAACGATGTAGGCGAAGTTTTTCAATTCATCGTTGGCGCCCTCCAACTCGCGGATCAATTCTTCCTGGCGCGCCTGCGCCTGCTTGCGCTGGGTGATGTCGTGCACCAGACCAGTGAACAAGCGCCGCCCGCCCACCCGCATTTCGCTTACCGCCAATTCGATCGGAAAGGCCGTGCCGTCCTTGCGCTGCGCGACCACTTCGCGCCCAATGCCGATGATGCGTTTTTCGCCGGTGGCGAGATACCGCTGCAGGTAGCCGTCGTGTTCCTCATGATAGGGCGAGGGCATGAGCAGGGAAACGTTTTTGCCCAGCACCTCCGACGGCGCATAACCGAACAGATGTTCCGCGGCTGGATTGAAGGAATCGATCGTGCCGCGCTCGTCGATGGTGATGATGGCGTCGACCGCGGTGTCCACAATCGCGCGCAGCCGCGCGCTCTGCTCGGACAACGCTTCTTCGGCGCGCTTGCGCCGCGTGATGTCGTGCACCGTCGCCAGCACCAGGCCGTCTTCGAGCGGACTCAGGCTGACATCCGCGGCAAATTCCGTCCCGTCTTTGCGCATCCCATGGAGATCAAACCCGGAGCCCATGACGCGGCTGGCGGGATGCGCGGCGTAGTCCGTGCGCTGCGCGCGATGCGCCGCGCGGAAGCGCGGGGGAATCAAACTTTCGATAGGGGTATTGAGCAACGCTTCGCGGGCATAGCCAAAGAGCGTCTCGGCGGCGCGATTCGCGGCCAGGATGCGGCCGTCGGGGCCGGCGATGAACATCGCGTCTGCCGCCGAACCCAGCAACCAAAGCGGGTCTTTTCCCTCTAAAACCTTCACCAAATCTTTTCCCCGGCAACCGAGCAGAAAATCATTAAGAAACTCGCGGGACAATTCATCTATTAATCATATGCGGGCGTCCAGGAATTGTACACACCCCTGCAAACCCTTATTGCTTTGGCATGGTGGGGAAATGGGGCTCACATGGATGGACGGGGACGCTGAATTTACCCCTCAAGGGGGGTAATGAAAAGAGCCTTCGCGAACCTTGGCGGCCTTTAGCGTGACCCGCTCTTTGTTGCCGGCGCGCCCGGGCCATGTTTGGGCAGGGTAAAGAAAAAAGTGCTGCCTGCACCCAATTTGGATTCCAGCCAGATCTTGCCGCCGTACATCTCGACGATCTTTTTCACCAGCGCCAGCCCCACGCCGGTGCTCTCCACTCTGTCGCGCGGCGCGAGCGTCTG
>MEQN01000066.1:23520-23871 GCA_001770235.1 Betaproteobacteria bacterium RBG_16_58_11 | reverse complement strand
GAAAAATTCTCTTAAAATGCCGCGCTTCAATCCCCGGCCCGTTGTCGCTGACGCTGAACTCCCAGTCCTCGCCGGCGCCGGTGCAGCCGATGCGGATTTCGCCATGCGGCTTGTCCATGTATTTGATGGCGTTGCTGAGCAGATTCTGGAATACCTGCTGGATGCGGGTTTTTTCCGTGCGGATCGTGGGCAACGCGCCGGCCACGGTGATGGCGATATGCTCCGGCGGCGCGAGCGAATCGATCACGTCCCGCAGCAGTTGATTCAAATCGACTTTGGACTGGGTTTCCCTGACCCGCCCGACGCGCGAATATTGCAGGATGCCTTCGATCAGCCCGTCCATGCGCCGCA
>MEQN01000066.1:22974-23419 GCA_001770235.1 Betaproteobacteria bacterium RBG_16_58_11 | reverse complement strand
CCGATGGCGCGCAGCGGCGCTTTCAAGTCGTGCGAAACGATGTAGGCGAAGTTTTTCAATTCTTCGTTGGCCGCCGAGAGTTCGGTGACCAGACGGGAGAGCTTGTTCTGGACGCGCTTGCGCTCGTCCATTTCGCGGCGGATCAGCAGGAACAGGACGCCGAAGAATGCGGCCACGGAAAGGAAGGCCAGAAAAAAAATTGCCCGCATGCGCTCGGCGTCTTTTTGCGACATCTCAACCCAGCGTTTGAGGCGGGCCCGTTCCCCTTCTTCCATTTGCACGATGATGGTGTGGACCGCTTCCATTTCCCGCTCGCCATCGCCCGCCAGCAATTTTGCGCGGCCCGCTTCGAAGCCCTGTTCCTGGCGCGCTTTCAGCACGCCGTTCAGCAGCAAAAGCCGCTTGTCGATGCGCTGCACCAGTTCCGCCAACAGCTTCTGCTGGC
>MEQN01000066.1:17442-22958 GCA_001770235.1 Betaproteobacteria bacterium RBG_16_58_11 | reverse complement strand
GGCTTGGCGCATTGACTCGGTTAGTGTGTGAATCCTGTCGATGGAGGCATGACGCGGAGTGAGGTAGCGCTCGCTGCCGCTGATGATGTAGATGCGCTGACGGGTTTCCGCCTGGTTCAGCAGGGAGAAGATTTCCGCCAGGGCGGTGATGTTTTCCTGGCTGCGCGCGGCCAGGCGCGAGGTTTCCATGAAGCTGAGGGTGGACTGGTAGGCAAGCCCGCCGATGCCGGCCAGGATGACAAGCGCCACGGCAAAGCCGGAGAGCACCTTATGTTCGACGGACCATTTCATCGGTATTAAAGAATTAAAGACTTTGATATCCCAAATTTTGAATAATACCCTAGAAATACCCGCACACAATCCTATTGATTTGACGTGGTAATTGACGGGGGAAACCCGGACGCGGGCTTATCCCGCCCGGCGCCGCCACCGCCACCACACGCCATACACAAGCAGATTAAGCGCCAGCACCGCAAAACCCAGCGCCATCTGGATTTCGCGCGTCAAACCGGCTGGGTAAACGGCCGCCAGCAGGTAGTGCTCGATAAATCCACCCGCGTAACCAGCCTCGCCTGCAAGCTGTCGAAAATGATTTTCCAGCGGCGTGAGCGGACAGATCCAGCCGGCTACTTCAATCGCCGCCCCCCACAGCACGGCGGGGAGATGCACCCAGGCCAAATTGGGCCAGCGAAACGCCAACAAGCCGCCCGCGAGCACGAACACGATAAACAGCAAGTGCAGGAGCAGCACCAAATCGGCAAGGTTGCGATATAACATCGCTAGCAGCCATGAGGGATAGTCATCAGGCTATTATGCGCGGCTTGGGGGTCTGTCAGGTACAATGCGCGCCCGGCTTTTTGATTGTAGATGCTATGGCTATCCTGACTTTCCGCGATGTTGTCCTTTCTCTCGGCCAGCCGCCGCTGCTCGATGGCGTGAGCTTTTCCATCGATCGCGGCGAGCGGCTGTGCCTGGTCGGGCGCAATGGCGCGGGTAAATCCACGCTGCTGAAAATGATCGCGGGTGAAATCCAGCCGGATGATGGCGAGATCACCCGTACGCAAGGCTTGCGCGTAGCGCAGCTTGCGCAAGAAGTGCCCTTGGGCACGCGCGGCAGCATCTTTCATGTGGTGGCAGAGGGTTTGGGCAAGGCGGGGGAGCTGATTGACCGCTACCACCAGCTTGCGCACGACGTGGCCGATGATCACAGCTTGATGGATGCGCTGGAGGAATGCCAGCACGAGCTCGAAACCATGGACGGCTGGGCGCTGACCCAGCGCGTGGACACCGTGCTGACCAAGCTGGCGCTCGATCCGGACGCGGATGTGGCGAGCCTCTCCGGCGGCATGAAGCGGCGCGTGATGCTGGCGCGCGCACTGGTGGCCGAGCCTGATCTGCTACTGCTGGACGAGCCCACCAACCATCTCGACATCGCCGCCATTACTTGGATCGAAGAATTCCTGCTCAACTGGAACGGCGCTTTGTTATTCATCACGCATGATCGCGCCTTCCTGCAGCGTCTCGCCACGCGCATTATCGAACTCGACCGCGGCAAGCTGGCGGATTTTCCCGGCGACTATGCGACATATCTCGCGCGCAAAGAAGCGATGCTCGTCAATGAGGATAGGCAAAATGCGCTGTTCGACAAACGGCTGGCGCAAGAAGAAGTGTGGATTCGCCAGGGCATCAAAGCGCGGCGCACTCGCAACGAGGGGCGCGTGCGTGCGTTGAAAGCGATGCGCGACGAACATGCCGCGCGCCGCACCCGCACCGGCTCGGTCAATATGGGGATTCAAACCGCCGATCGCTCGGGCAAGATCGTGGTGGAAGCGGAAGGCGTCGGTTTTGATTACGACGGACGGGCTATCGTGCGCGATTTCACCACCAGCATATTGCGCGGCGACAAAATCGGCTTCATCGGCCCCAATGGCGCGGGCAAGACCACGCTATTGCGCTTGCTCTTGGGTGAGATGGAACCCACGCGCGGCACACTCAAGCGCGGCACGAATTTGCAAATCGCTTACTTCGATCAATACCGCGCCGTGCTCGACGAAGAAAAATCGGTGGTGGATAACGTGGGCGAGGGCTCGGACACCGTCACCATCAACGGCCAGCCCAAGCATGTGCTGAGCTATCTGCAAGACTTTTTGTTCGCGCCCCAGCGCGCGCGCCAACCGGTGAAAGCGCTCTCCGGCGGCGAACGCAACCGCCTGCTGCTGGCCAAGCTGTTCACCAAGCCCTCGAATTTGCTGGTGCTGGACGAGCCGACCAATGACCTCGACGCCGATACGCTGGAGCTGCTGGAAGAGCTGCTCATCGACTACCAAGGCACCGTGCTGCTGGTGAGCCACGATCGCGCATTTTTGAATAATGTCGTGACCAGCACCCTGGTGTTCGAAGGCGATGGCGTGGTGAATGAATATGTCGGCGGCTACGACGATTGGCTGCGCCAGCGTTTCACGCCGGCGGCGGCCGCGCCAAAAGCGAAACCCGCCGAATCCAAACCCGCGCTCGCGCCTGCTGAAAAAACAAAAAAACTTTCATTCAAAGACCAGCGCGAGCTGGAAGCCATGCCGCAAAAGATTCAAGCGCTCGAAACCGAACGCGAGCAAATCAATGCGCGCATGGGCGAGCCCGGCTTCTATCAGCAAGAAAAAAGCGTAATCAGCGCGGCGCAGAATCGGCTTGCTGCGATCGATAAAGAATTGGCAGCCGTCTATGCGCGTTGGGAAGCGTTAGAAGCGCTGCAAGGTTAAAGACGGCGGCCAGCACGCTTGGGGAACAAGCTGCGCCAATCGGTTTCGGCCAGCAGGGAAATGGGTACGGCTTCGACCCGCTCGGCCAAGGGGTAGCGCCGGTTGCCCGGATACAGCACCACCAGCCGCTCCAGGCGCAGGTCTTCCAGCGCGATGCGCATGGAGGGGGTGAGCGTCGGCGCATCCGTGCGCTTCATTTCCAAGCCCAAACGCCGCCCATCTTTGAACAACAGCAAATCCAGTTCGGCGCCTTGATGCGTTGCCCAGAAATAGGCTTCCTCCGGCTGAATGTGGTTGAGCGCTTCTTCGATCGCGTAACCTTCCCATGAAGCGCCGCTTTTGGGGTGCGACAGCAAATCGCGGTCGGCGCGAATGCCGAGCAATTGGTGCAATAGCCCGCTGTCGCGCAGATACACCTTGGGCGATTTGACTTGGCGCTTGCCCAGGTTTTCATGCCATGGCTGCAACTGCCGCACCATAAACAGACCGGTCAGGGTATCCAAATAACGTCTCACGGTCGGCTCGCTCACTCCGAGCGAGCGCGCTGGTTCGGCCGCATTCCATAAGTTGCCGTGATAGTGCGCAGCCATGGTCCAAAAACGCAGCATCGCCTGGGCCGCGATATTGATGCCCAATTGCGGCAGGTCGCGCTCCACAAAAGTTTGAATGAATTGCTGCCGCCACGCGAGGCTATCCGCATTGCTCCGCGCCAAAAATGCGCGTGGGTAGCCGCCGCGCAGCCAATGACGGCTCATCTGCGCCGCGCCCACCTCACTCAGATTGAAACCTGAAAGCGCGATCGTTTCTACCCGCCCAGCCAGGGTTTCTGACGACTGATGCAGCAACGCCGGAGAGGCGCTGCCCAAAATTAAAAAACGTGCGGATAGCGGCTTGCGGTCCGCGAGTACGCGCAGAACAGGAAATAAATCGGGACGCCGCTGCACTTCGTCGATCACGACCACGCCGCGCAGCGGCGCGAGCGCCAGCATGGGCTCGGTCAGGCGAGCGATGCTTGCCGGGTCTTCCAGATCGAAATAATTGAGCGAATCCGGGCGCACAAGCTGGCGCGCGAGCGTGGTTTTACCGCACTGCCGCGGGCCAACCAGCGCCACGACACGGCTGCGTTTGAGTGCGCGCCGGAGCTGACCAAGCGCATGAACACGTTCCACCATGCGCTCACTCTACCATGAAAATCGAATATGTGAAGTTAGGATTTCATGGCCATACAGCAGGCAGGCACGACGCCTAACCGGCGTGGTCGCGGATAACGGTGATAAATTCCTCGCCATACGCCGCCAGCTTGCGCTCGCCCACGCCGGAGATGTGCGCAAAGTCGCCCAGGCTTTGCGGCCGCAGCGCGACCATCTCCGCCAGCGTCGCATCGTGGAACACGACATAGGGCGGCACGCCTTGCGCTGCCGCAAGCTTGCGCCGCAAGGCGCGCAGGGCTTCCCATAGGTTTTGATCGCGCTCGTTAGTGAAGGGGCTGGCGGTACCGCGTGCAGTTTTGGTTTTTTTGGTGCGCGTGGGTTTGAGCTCGCGCCGTAGCCAGAGGCTTTCCTCGCCGCGCAACACGGGGCGGCAAGCATCGGTCAAGCGCAGCGCGCCGTGGCCTTCGATATCCACTGCGAGCAGGCCGCGCGCGATGAGCTGGCGGTAGATGCCGCGCCACTCCGGCGTGGTGAGATCGCGGCCGATGCCGAAGGTGGTGATCGCGTCATGCCCAAAGCGCTGGATGCGCTCATCGATTTTGCCCAGCAACACATCGATCAAATAATTCACGCCGAAGCGCTGGCCGGTGCGATGCACGCAAGACAGCGCTTTTTGCGCCGGCACGCTGGCATCCCAGGTCTCGGGCGGCGACAAACAGGTATCGCAATTGCCGCACGGCTCATGCGCGGTTTCGCCGAAGTAGGCGAGCAGCGCTTGGCGGCGGCAAGTGGTGAGCTCGCACAGGCCCAGCATCGCATCCAATTTATGCCGCTCGACGCGCTTGTGCGCTTCGTCGGAGTCTGAAGTTTCGAGCATCTGGCGCAGGGTAATCACATCCTGCAGGCCGTATATCATCCACGCATCGGAAGGCAGCCCGTCGCGCCCGGCGCGGCCGGTTTCCTGGTAATAGGCTTCGACGCTCTTGGGCAAATTCATATGCGCGACGAAGCGCACGTTGGGCTTGTCGATGCCCATGCCGAAGGCGATGGTGGCGACCATGATCACGCCTTCTTCATTCAAAAAGCGCGTTTGGTTCGCGGCGCGCACCTTGTTGTCCAGGCCGGCGTGATAGGGCAAGGCGGTAAGCCCCTTTTCGGCCAGCCAAGCCGCGACTTCATCCACGCGCTTGCGCGACAGGCAATACACGATGCCGGCGTCATTCGCATGCTCCTCGCGGATGAAGCGCAGCAACTGCTCGCGCGCACCGCCGGGATTCTGCGCGATGCGGTAACGGATGTTGGGCCGGTCAAAGCTGCTGATGAAAACCCGCGCCTCACCCAGCCCCAAGCGCGTGATGATCTCGCGCCGCGTCGGTTCGTCGGCGGTGGCGGTGAGCGCGATGCGCGGTATCGCGGGAAAGCGCTCGTGCAGCACGGAAAGCTGGATATATTCCGGACGGAAATCATGCCCCCATTGCGACACGCAATGCGCCTCGTCGATGGCGAACAAGGCGATTTTGGCGCTAGAGAGCAGATCGAGCATGCGCGCCATCATCAGCCGCTCGGGCGCCACATAGAGCAAATCCAATTCGCCTTGCAGGAGCTGCTG
>MEQN01000066.1:17088-17417 GCA_001770235.1 Betaproteobacteria bacterium RBG_16_58_11 | reverse complement strand
TCAAGAGACGAATTGAGAAACGCCGCGCGCACCCCAGCCTGCTTCAGCGCCGCCACTTGGTCCTGCATCAGCGCGATCAGCGGCGAAACCACAATGCCCGTGCCGGGCCGCGCGATAGCGGGAATTTGAAAACACAGCGACTTGCCGCCGCCGGTCGGCATCAGCACCAAGGCATCCTGACCCGCCATCAAGGTGTCGATGACCTCGGCTTGCGGCGCGCGGAAATGCTCGTAGCCGAAGATGCTGCGCAGGATATCGTGAGCTTGGTTGGTCATGGGAAGGGAGTAATAAGGTGGTTTAACCTGGTGCAAGCCAAATTTTTAATGGGC
>MEQN01000066.1:16513-16920 GCA_001770235.1 Betaproteobacteria bacterium RBG_16_58_11 | reverse complement strand
CTTTGCCGTTGTGAATCGGTTCGGTGAGCTCAAAGGTGCGGCCGACATAGTCCTGTCCGCGTTTGTTGAGTTTGCTGGCCAGGTCAAAGGCGGGCGGTTTGCGGTATTTCAGCACCAGGATCACGCTGAGCACGCCCAGCACGGCGAACAGGGTCCAGGCGGCTTCGAGGCTCATGGCGGGGTAGAACATCACGCTCAAGCCGACCACGCCGGCGGCTACGGCGAGCCACAGGAAAAACGTGCCGGGCGCCAGCACTTCGACGATCAGCAGCACCCCCGCCAAGATCCACCATTGCCAGTAAGTCATCATGCTTTTTTCTCCGCACGATTTTGCGACGCGTCTTTGGCCAGCTCGGCGATGCCGGCCAGGGCGCCGATAACATTCGAGGCTTCCAGCGGCATGAGGA
>MEQN01000066.1:0-16425 GCA_001770235.1 Betaproteobacteria bacterium RBG_16_58_11 | reverse complement strand
GCCGGCGATGGCTTTGGACACCATGTCGGTGGCGGCGGCTTCGGCTTGTGCTAAGCGTTCGCGGCCTTCGGCTGTGCGGAACGCGGCTTCGCGCTGGCTTTCGGCATCGAGAATTACCGCTTGTTTCATGCCTTCGGCCTTAAGGATCGCGGCTTGGCGCAGGCCTTCCGCTTCAAGAATGAGCGCGCGCTTTTCGCGCTCGGCTTTCATCTGGCGCGCCATGGAATCGACCAGATCGCGCGGTGGGGCGATGTCTTTGATTTCGATGCGGGTGACTTTCACGCCCCAAGGCGAGGTCACTCCGTCGATCACCGATAGCAGCTTGCCGTTGATGGTATCGCGCTGTGAGAGCAGCGCATCCAAATCCATCGAGCCCATGACGGTGCGGATATTGGTCATGACGAGATTGAGGATGGCCGCTTGCAGGTGCGTCACTTCATACGCCGCCTTGGCCGCATCCAGCACCTGAAAGAACACGATGCCATCCACCGTGACCATGGCGTTGTCGCGGCTGATGATTTGCTGCGAGGGCACGTCGAGCACGTTTTCCATCATGTTCATTTTTTTGCCGATGCGGTCGATGAAGGGAATGATGAAATTGAGGCCCGGCTCCAGCGTGCGCTGATAGCGGCCGAAACGCTCGATGGTGTATTCCCAGCCTTGGGAGACGGATTTGACGCCGGCGAATAGGATGGCTATCGCGAGGGCAACCAGTACGATGACAAAGCTTTCCATCATGAATCTCCTGTCGGTTTTAATTCGAAATAGGAAAACGGCAGTATATCGCAGCCGCAAAAAAGGCCGCAAACGCGGCCTCTTTCGCTAACAACGAAAAACTTATTTCGCTTTTTTCTTCTTCGCCACCATATCGTGGATCATCGGGGTCAGAATCACTTCCATCGCGAACCCCATTTTGCCGCCGGGCACCACGATGGTGTTGGGGCGGGACATGAAGGAGTCGTGAATCATGTTGAGCATGTAGGGAAAATCCACGCTTTGCTGAACTTGATGGTTAAAGTGGATGACCACGAAGCTTTCATCCGGCGTCGGAATGTCGCGCGCGATGAAGGGGTTGGAGGTATCCACCGTCGGCACGCGCTGGAAGTTGACATGGGTGCGCGAGAATTGCGGGGTGATGTAGTGCACATAATCCGGCATGCGGCGCAGGATGGTGTCCACGATCACTTCCGGCGCATAGCCGCGCTCGGCTGCATCGCGGTGAATTTTCTGAATCCACTCCAGATTCACGATCGGCACCACGCCCACCAGCAGATCGGTGTATTTGGTCACATCGATTTTGCCCGCCGCCACGCCGCCATGCAGGCCTTCGTAGAACAGGATGTCGGTGCCCTTGCCCACTTTCGCCCATGGCGTGAAGGTGCCGGCGTCTTGCTTGTACGGCTTGGCTTCTTCGTCGTTGTGCAAATAGTAGCGGCGCTGGCATTCGCCCTTGGCGCCGTAGTCTTTGAAGCTCTTTTCGATCAGGTCGAAATGGTTTGCGTCAGGGCCGAAATGCGAGGGCGCGGCTTTGCCGGCCTTCTCGGCTTTAGCCACGGCTTCTTTGAAAGCCTTGCGGTCCAGGCTGTGGAAGCTATCGCCTTCCACCACCAGGGCATTGAGATTTTCGCGGCGGAATATGTGCTCGAAGGCGCGCTTCACCGTGGTGGTGCCGGCGCCGGAGGAACCCGTGACTGCGATGACGGGGTGCTTTGCGGACATGATGACTCCCTAGAAGATTTGCGTGCTGAAAACCCTAAATTTTACTTGCCGGAGACGGGTTTTGTCACCTACGGGTTTGGGGCGGGCTGCTAGGGCCTACCATTTGGCCATTAAACGGCCATTTTCCACCTTGGAATCAAAGTGTTTAAGCGGTTGGGTGCCTTTCTCGATGCATTCGCCGCTGGTGATATCAAATTTCCAATGATGTTTGGGGCAGGTCAGCTCGTTGCCCTGCAAGGCCAAGTGCGGAATGTTGGTCACTTGGTGCGGGCAGCGGCTGTCATAGACGCGAAATTCCGCGCCATGGCGATACACGAACAGCTCGCGCCCGTCGCACGGCACGCGCGCGGTTTCGCCATCAGTGAAATCGTCCACCGCGCCCACGTCGTACCAAGATGGCTTGCGGTTGATCATGTCGGGATGGAATTCGGGGATATCCATCTCCAGAATGATTTCCGTCGCCCACACGATTTTGGCCAAGCCCAGCATGGGAAAAGCCATTACCAGTGCGTCGATCACCTCCATCGGCGTCGCGCCCTCGCGCAGGGCGCGCGTCAGGTATTGCTTGAGGCCGCCCTCGGTTTGCGAGTGCACCTTGCTGATCACGGAAATCAGATTGCGCGTCTTGGGGTCGAGATGCTTGCCCGAGTCCTTCAAAAACTTGAAGTAATGGCCGAGGGCGTCGCCGCGCACCGCCACCAGATAATTTAATGCATCGCTCATTGCGTTTTCCTTATGGGTAATCTAAAAAGCCTTTGAACCACGGGGGGCACGGGGCACACGGGGAAAGATCAATCTTTGTGTGATTAAAGCATTGCGCTCAGGGAGTGAAAATTCAAGCGTAAAAACCTTTGGTTTCCCCGTGCTCCCCGTGTCCCCCGTGGTTAATTTTTATTCCGATTTGCGTGAAAGCTTGATTTCGAGTTGTTTCAGCTTGCGGTAAAGATGGGTGCGCTCCAGCCCCACCGCATCGGCCACGCGGCTCATATTGCCGGCGGCTTTTTCGATGTGATGCTCGAAATATTGTTTCTCGAAAATATCGCGCGCCTCGCGCAGCGGCAAATCCAGGGACACGCCCACCGCGCCGGTAGGGGGGGCGAGCGGGTCGAATTGGGACAAGACGCGCTTCACTTCTTCCGCGCCGATTTCTTCGTGCAAGGCGGTCAGCGCCAAAGTGCGGATCGCGTTTTGCAATTCGGCCAGATTGCCCGGCCAATCGTGGGTGCGCAGCGCATTCAGCGCCGCCATGCTGAAGCCCTTCGGCGCCGCTTGTTTAGTCTCGATCAGTTGCTGCAGTAATTGTTTGGCGATTTCCGGTATGTCCTCGCGATGCTCGCGCAAGGCCGGCAGGCCCACGGTAATGCTGCTCACGGCCTGGAACAAGTCGGCATCGAATTGCCCCTCCACGATCAAGCGCGGCAAGGGCTGGCTCGATGCACACACCAGGCGCGCGTCGAATTTTTCCAGCCGCGCGCACAGCAGCGCCAGGCCGCGCTGCTCAAGTTTGGAAAGCTGCCCGATCTCGCGCAGAAACAGGGTGCCGCCCTTGGCAGTTTGCAATATATCGAGCGGGTTCTCGGCCAGCCACGCCACTTCCTCCGGCGCCTCCCACGGCGTATCGGGTGCGTGCAGGGCACGCGCCGCGAGTTCGAACGGGCTGCCGTGCTCGCCGATGAGCAGCAGCGCACCACGCGTTGTGCCCAGTTGCTGTAGGCGCGCTTGCAGTTCGGTGATGAGGCGGCTTTTGCCCAAGGCGGACAAGCCGGCGTGCGGTTTGCCCGTCGCCTCGGCGCGCTTTAACGCGCGGCTTACGGTGTGCAGCAGCTTTTGCAGCGCGATCGGCTTTTCTAAAAAATCATAGGCGCCGATCTTGGTTGCCTCGACTGCGGTATCAATCGTCCCGTGGCCGGACATCATCACCACCGGCATGGTGAGCTGGCCGTTGGTTGCCCATTCCTTGAGCAGGGTGATGCCGTCGGTGTCGGGCATCCAAATATCCAGCAGCACCAGATCGGGCCGCTCGTGGCCGCGCGCCATGCGCGCCGCTTCGGCGTTTTCCGCCAGGCGCACTTGGTGCCCTTCGTCATTCAGGATATCGCGCAATAATTCGCGGATACCCACTTCGTCATCGACCACTAAGATGTTGCTCATATATTTCTATTATTCCGGAAAAATTTGATCCTAGAAAAACCGATTGCACCACGGAGGACGCAGAGTACACGGAGTAATTCCAATGCTTAGCACAACAAGTGGATTTGCCAGGCAATTATGGCGGCCAAAATGACCTTGCTTCGATTTTCCTCCGCGTCCTCCGTGTCCTCCGTGGTGAAATGCCGTTTTTAGCTCGACTAGCTTAGGCTGTATTCGCCTCGATGCACGGCAATTTAATGCACACGCACGCGCCGGCGGGTTCCAGGTTTCGCACTTCGACGAGGCCGCCGTGCTCTTCCACGATTTTTTTCACGATCGCTAAACCCAGCCCGGTGCCTTTGGCTTTGGTGGTGACATAGGGTTCGAACACGCGCGCCAAAATTTCCGGCGGGAAGCCAACCCCGTTGTCGATCACGCGCAATACGGCGAGGCCATTTTCCATATCGGTGCGCACTTTGATCTGCGCCGCCTCGCGGGTTTTTTCTGTTTCGCGGCCGGCCAGCGCATCCTGCGCGTTTTGTAATAAATTGTGGATCACTTGCCGCAGCAGCTTCGAATCGCCCTTCACCTGGGGCAGCGCGGGCGCTAATTCGGTTTGCACCGGCACTGGGGAGGTTTCATACAGCGTCAATACTTCGCCCACCAATTGGTTGAGGTCCAGCGTTTGCAAATTCAGCGTCGGCTGGCGCGCGTATTGGCTGAACTCGTCCACCATGGTTTTGAGCGCCGCCACTTGATTGACGATAGTTTGCGTGGCGCGCGCCAATATTTCCGCGTCCGGCAGGTCGAGCTTGGCGGCAAGCTTGTGCGCCAGGCGCTCGGCGGAGAGTTGAATCGGGGTGAGCGGGTTTTTGATCTCGTGCGCCAAGCGCCGCGCGACCTCGCCCCAGGCTGCGTCGCGCTGCGCTTGGATCAATCGCGTTACATCGTCGAACACCACCACATAACCATTGTCGATCTCGGCCGGCAAGCGGCTACCGCGCACCAGCAAGGTTTTTGCGCCGCCATCCAGGGTCAACTCGATTTGTGCTTGCCATTCCTTTTGCGCTTCACTTTCAAAACGCGGGGTCAAGGCTTGTGCCAGCGGTGTTAATTGCGGCGCTTTTTCGCTCCACTCGGACACATTCAAGCCGCGCAGCAATGGCAGATCCACGCCGAGCAACTGCGCGGCGATGGGGTTCGCACTTTTGACGGCAAACTTTTCGTCGAAGGCGATCACGCCGCTGGACAAGTGCGCCAGGATGCTTTCCAGATAGCCCTTGGACGCTTCCAGTTGCTGCTGCTTGTGTTCCACCACCGCGCTGGTCTCCGCTAGTTGGCGCGTCATGGTGTTGAACGATTGCATCAACTGCCCCAGCTCGTCGCGCGCCTTGACCGGCTGCATCGGACTGAAATCGCCCTTGGCCACGGCTTTCGTGCCCTCGGCCAGCAACCCCAGCGGCGCGCTCATGCGGCTCGACAGAACGAAGGCCAGCGCGATCGCGGACAGCAAGGCGAACAGCAAGGTCATGGTTAAGGCCAGCGCGAACAGCTTGTTCAAACCCTTGCGCGAAAAGGCAAGCTCCTTGTAATCGCGGTACACGGCCTGCACCGCTTCGGCGTCCTTGGCGATCTTGGCCGGCACCGGCTCAATGAGCTGCAGGATGCGCACGTCCTCGGAGAGCGACAGCACGTTCACCGGCACCACCGCCCGCAGATACAAGCCCTTGCCGGCGATGGTTTCGATGCCGCTATACGGGCGCTGGGCGCGCACCGCGCGCAGAATGGCCGGGCCCGGCATTTGCGGCAGGATCGCATCGCGCGCGTCGGTAGCGGTGGCGATGGCGAGCACCGTTCCGCGCGCGGAGAACAATGTCGCCTCTTGCACGCCCAGTTGATTGCGCAGTTGATCGAGCAGGCGCGTGTGGCTGCCGGGAGATTCTTCCTGCAGCGTAATGGCGATGGCTTGCGCTTTGTGTATGAGATCGTTCTGCTGCGCCTCCAATACGCTCCGGCCCAAATTCAGGCCGCCTTCCAGCGCGCCATCCACGCGCACGTCGAACCACGATTCGATCGAGCGCGTGAGGAATTGCACCGATACGCCGTAGATCAAGGTGCCCGGCACCACCGCCATCAAGGCGAACATAATGATGAGACGCATGGTCAGCCGCGCGCCGAACACCTTCTCGCGGATGCGCTTCTTCACCAGCCATATCTGATAGCCGATGAGGCCGGCGAGCACCGCCGCGAGCACCACATTGAGCACCAGCAGCAAGGTGTAATGCTCGGCGAAGGCGCCGGTGTTGCTGCTCGCGCGCGACAGCAAATACAACAGCACGGCGCCGAGGCCGACACTGGCAAGGACGATGTATCTGAGCTTAGCCATTAATATGAAACTCGCAAAGCGAGCCTAAGTCCCTCTCCCCCGCTTGCGGGGCTGCGGAAGGGTCGCTGCGCAGCAGCGGGGCACCCACCGGCGTACTCCTTGCGGGTGGAGAGCTAGGAGAGGGGGGGGCGCTCATGGCAAATACATTTTCTGTGTCGGCTATCGCCATGAGCGCTAGGGGGTGATGGTAAAGCGATGCCAATCCGCGGCGAGATCCCAATCCTTGGATCCCAGCGCTTCCACTTGCAGCGGCTTGGGCAGTTGTTTGACATCCAATTTCATGCGCACGGACGCGTTGTACGGCGTGCCCTTCTTCAACAAATTGCGGTCGAGCACTTTCCAATCCATGACGCGGCTCAACTCGTCTTTGGCTTCAGCGAGGGTGTTGAAGGCCTTATTGCCGCTATTGCCGGAGAAATGATATTGCCGCGTCAGGGCATGATAGCTGATGCGCAAATTTTGCCGCACGCTGGCAATCGATTCGTCGAGCCAGTACCAGCGGGACCGCGTCAATTCGAATTCCAGCATGAAGTTCAGGCTGATGCCCTTGCTCAAGGCTTCTTCCAGCGCGGGGGTCAAGCCGACGCTGAAATCGGCGTTGAGGTAATACCATTCCTCGTTGGCGGCCAGCTCGGCGTTTTTGACGTTGATGCCTTCAGCGTGTGCGGCGAGGGGCGCGATGCTCGCGAGCGCGAAAGCGAACGCGGCGAGGAGCGCGCTAAATTGATTTTTCAAGCAGTGCGTAGAAAAAGCCATCGTGCTCCGCGCTCGGAAGCAACTGGCCGCTTGGAAGCTCGGAAATAAGTAGGCGCTTGGCATCCGGGTGGCTCGCAACAAAGTCGGTGACGATGTCATCGTTTTCCTCATGAAAGAGCGAGCAAGTCGCGTACAGCAATTTACCACCAGGCGCGAGCAGGCGCCATAAGGCAGCGAGAATCGTGCGCTGCGTGGTCGCGAATTGCGCGAGATCGGATGGCCGCCGCAGCCACTTGATATCCGGATGCCGGCGCACCACACCGGAAGCCGAGCACGGCACATCGGCCAGAATCCGATCATAAGGCTTGCCATCCCACCAGGGTTGCGGCTCGGCCGCATCACCCGCGATCAAGCGCCCTTTCAAATTCAGCCGCGCAAAATTCTCCGCCACGCGTTTGAGCCGTGCTTCGTCTTTGTCCAACGCGGTGAGCATCACATCCGCGGTTTCCAAAATATGCGCCGCCTTGCCGCCGGGCGCGGCGCACGCATCCAGCACGCGCTGGCCGGGGGCGAGATCGAGCAAGCTTGCGGCCCGCTGCGCGCCCTGGTCTTGCACCGATACCAGGCCATCGGCAAAGCGCGGCAGCTTGTCCACGCTCACCGGCTTTTTCAGGCGCAGCGCGCCGCCTTCGAGCATTTCCGCTTCTAATTCAGCTTCCTGTAATAGGGCTAAGTATTGCTCGGGCTCGATCTGCCGCCGGTTTACGCGCAAAGTCATGGGCGGGTGGCTGTTGTTGGCTTCAAGAATCGCCTCCCACGCGTCGGGATAATCTTGACGCAGCCGGTCGATCCACCATTGCGGATGGCTGTAGCGCGCGGGCTCGAAACCATCGGCGCGCGCCAACAATTCTTCTTTAGTGCGCAAGAAGTTGCGCAGCACGCCATTGACGAAACCGGCGGCCCACGGCGCATCCATGCCGCGCGCCGATTCCACCGCGCGATCCACCACGGCATAGGGCCGCGTCTTGGAATAGATGAGTTGATACAAGCTCACCAGCAGCAAGCAGCGCACGCCCTCATGCGTGATGGGACGGGTAATCAGGGCTTGCAGCAGAAAATCCAGGCGGGAGAAAAAACGCAGGGCGCCGAAGCTCAGATCCTGCACCGCGCCGCGCACGCGCGGCGGCAAGCCGGGCTCGCGCCGCCACAAATCGCTCAGCACTTCATTCAGGTTGCGGCCGGCCAGCACCTCGCCCAACAGGGCGGCGGCCAGGGCTTGCGGCTCAAGCACCGCGCGCCATTTGCATCAGACGCGCGACGCGCTCTTCGGTTTGCGGATGGGTGCTGAACAATTTATCGACCCCGCTGCCGGAGAGCGGATTGATGATCATCATCTGCGCAGTTTCGGGATGATGTTCCGCTGTCTCGTTTGGAATTTGGTGCGCGTAGTTGTGGATCTTTTGCAGCGCGCTGGCCAGCGCCTGCGGGTCGCCGCTGATGGTTGCGCCGCCGCGGTCGGCCTCGTATTCGCGCGCGCGCGAAATCGCCATTTGAATCAGCATCGCCGCGATCGGCGCGATAAGCATGACCAATAGCGAAAGTATCGGATTGCCGCGCTCGTTGGAGCGGCCGCCGAAGAACATGCCGAATTGCGCCAGCGCGGCGATCGCGCCCGCCACCGTGGCGGAGATCGTGGAGATCAAGGTGTCGCGATGCTTCACATGCGCCAATTCATGCGCCATCACCCCGCGCAACTCGCGCTCGGACAACAGTTGCATGATGCCGGTGGTGGCGCACACCGCGGCGTGTTCCGGGTTGCGTCCGGTGGCGAAAGCATTGGGCTGCGGATTGTTGGCGAGATACACTTTAGGCATGGGCAGTTCGGCGTTGCGCGCCAATTCCGCGACCATGCGATACAGTTGCGGCGCGCTGGTCTCGTCTACCACTTGCGCGTCATACATGCGCAGCACCAGCTTGTCGGAATTCCAATACGCAAACACATTGGCCGCGCCCGCGAACAGCAAGCCCAGCAGCATGCCGCCTTGGCCGCCGATCGCCGCGCCCACCACCCCGAACAGCGCCACGATGCCCGCCATCAGCATCGCGGTTTTTACCCAATTACCAAACATGGTTTATTGCTCCTAATTATGAAACTTTGCCCCGCTTAGATGGGGGGCGAGCAGGGAAATTCAACTTCGGGAAAATCATTCACCCCAGGCGTTCGCCAGCACCCAACGCACACCCAGCCAAGAACTGCGCGGCGGTCAGCCGCTTGCCGCCCGCGCGCTGCAATTCGGTGATGCGCAATGCGCCTTGTCCGCATGCGACGACGATGCCGGTCTTATCCGCGGCCAACACCACGCCCGGCTCGCCCACCGCGTCAATCGCTTGGGCCGTCCAAAGCTTCAGGCTTTCGCCCTGCCATTGGGTCTGCGCGCCGGGGAAGGGATTGTAAGCCCGCACCTCACGCGCGATCTCCCATGCCGGCTTCTTAGTCCAATCGATCAAGCCCTCTTCTTTGGTGAGCTTGGCGGCGTAGGTGGCCTGCGCGTTGTCCTGGGCCTCGGGTACAGGTTGGTCTTGTTGCAGCGCATTCAGCGCTTCCACGATCGCCTTCCCGCCGAGGGCCGCGAGTTTATCATGCAGGGTTTGTGCGGTATCGCCTTCCTCGATAGGGATAGCGTGCTTGGACAACATCTCGCCGGTATCCAGGCCCGCGTCCATTTGCATGATGGTGATGCCGGTTTCATGGTCGCCCGCCAGAATCGCGCGCTGAATGGGCGCCGCGCCGCGCCAGCGCGGCAGGAGCGAGGCGTGAATGTTAAGGCAGCCGCAGGGCGGAATATCCAGCACCGCTTGCGGCAAGATCAGTCCGTAAGCCGCGACCACCATGACTTCTGCCGCCGCCGCGCTTAGTTGCTGCTGTGCTGCGGAATCCTTCAGCGAGGCTGGCTGGAATAGGGGCAAGCCATGCGCCAACGCCACCACCTTCACCGCGCTGGGCGTGAGTTTCATGCCGCGCCCTGCTGGACGATCCGGCTGGGTCAGCACCAGGGCGATGTCGTGCCCGGCGGTGATCAGGTCTCTAAGCGCGGCGGCGGCGAAATCCGGCGTGCCGGCAAAAATCAGGCGCATGAATTTTCCATGAAACTACATGGTCTCACGAGCGCGCTTCTTCATCTTAAACTTGATGCGCCCTTGCTTTAAGCGCGACAGATATTCCACAAATACACGGCCTTCCAAGTGATCCATTTCATGCTGAATGCACACCCCAATCAGCCCTTCGGCTTCTTGGGTGATTTCCTTTCCCTCTAAATTCAGATATTTAACCGTAATATGCGCGGCCCGGGTAACGGGCTCATAGATGCCCGGCACGGACAGGCAGCCTTCTTCGCGCTCGGCTTTGCCCTCGGCCTTGAGGATCACCGGGTTGATCAGGGTCAGCAACTGGTCATGGGTTTCCGATATATCCATGACGATCACGCGCAGGTGCACATCAACCTGCGTGGCCGCCAGCCCAATACCGGGCGCGGCATACATGGTCTCGGCCATGTCGGCGACGAGTTGGCGGATGGCGTCGTCCACCACCGCGACCGGCTTGGCTTTGGTATGTAAACGTTCATCCGGATAATGAAGAATGGGTAATATTGACATCTTAAAAGGCTTGCTTAATTAAACTTTTACATGCAGAATTTAAAGCAAAGTCCACGATCCGTATTGCATAACATTGCTGCTGCGACGGATGGGTTTTGCTAACTACTGTGACCGAGGTCGCTTATGCTAAAGACCATTATAGCTTTGCTCAGTTCTTGTGTTTTCTTCAGTGGCGCAGTTTTTGCCGAAGAAGCGGCGCAAGTCAAGGAAGATGCGCCCGACCGCTACGTTGTGGTCAAGGGCGACACCCTGTGGGCCATATCGGGCAAATTCCTCAAGGATCCTTGGCGCTGGCCAGAGATATGGAAACTGAATAAAGAGGAAATCAAAAATCCTCATCTGATTTACCCCGGAGATGTGGTCGTGCTGGATCGCGCCAATGGCGAATTGCGCTTGGTCAAAAACGCAAAGTATCAAGGCCGCGACTTTGAGAAGCGCTCGCCGCAAACCC
This sequence comes from Betaproteobacteria bacterium RBG_16_58_11, assembly GCA_001770235.1. Lineage (GTDB taxonomy): Bacteria > Pseudomonadota > Gammaproteobacteria > Burkholderiales > Thiobacteraceae > RBG-16-58-11. The sequence continues at coordinate 5,389 of MEQN01000066.1, read as the reverse complement.
GTGTCGAACCTTCCGAGCACAGAGCCATTCCGGTGATATCGCCGGCGGATATCGGCCCCTTCCTGTCACAGCCGCTGGTGATTGAAAAAGATGGGCTGGAAACCGCGCCGCGCATTCTCGCCAACGAGGAAAATCGCGTGGCGATCGGCGCCGGCAACCGTGCTTATGTCGATGGCCTTAAAGAAGGCGGACCGAAACAGTGGCATATTTTCCGGCCCGGCAAGGCGCTGATCGATCCCGACAATCAAGCTGTCCTAGGTTACGAAGCCATCTATCTCGGTGACGCGCGGGTGCTGAAATATGGCGAAACGTCCACCATCGAAGTCATCAAATCGGTGCAAGAAATCCTTCGCGATGATCGTCTGGTCGCGGCAGTCAATGTGGAGCTCGCCAATATCGTGCCGCACGCACCGGCTAAGGACTTGCGTGGCCGCATCATCTCGTCTTACGGTGGCGTCGCCGAAACCGGCCGCGGCTCGATTGTTTCCCTCAATCGCGGCGCCAGGGATGGCCTGGAAACGGGGCATGTGCTCGCGCTCTACCGCTTCGGCCAGGAAATCACCTTGCCGAAAAAAGACCAGGCCACCCCGCCGCTGCGCAGCATAAGCCGCAAGGAATGCCTGCGCAAAGAGGCCAAGGTTAGCTTTAACGAGCCGTACGACCCGAGCCGCGCTTGGGGCCCTTGCCCCGAAATCGACGAGCCGAAAAGCTTCAGCGAAGCTTATGTCGACAAGGGCGCCCCGAAGCTGAAATTGCCGGAGGAACGCTATGGCTTGGTGCTGGTCTTCCGCACCTTCGAAAAAGTTTCCTATGCGCTGGTCATGCAGTCTTCGCTTGCGGTGCACGTGTCCGACGTGGTGGAAAAGCCTTAAAGACCCCGCATGGCGCAGCGGGATGAAGCACGTTACTGGCTCGCACTGAGCTTCATCCCCGGCCTCGGCGGCGAAACCTTCCGCCGTTTGCTGTCCCAGTTCGGCCCCCCCGATAAAATTATCGAAGCCAGCCCCGCGCAATTAAGCGCGGTGGTTGAGCCCCAAATCGCGCGCGCCATCGGCGCCGCCCTGGATGCCGACTGGCTTGCGCTCGCGCTGGATTGGCTGGACCGGCCCGGCAACCACTTGATTACGCTCGCCGACGCGGAATATCCCCAAGCCTTGCTCGAAACACCCAGCCCGCCGGCGGTGCTTTATGTAAAAGGCCGGCTGGAATTGCTCAACCGGCCGGCGCTGGGCATCGTCGGCAGCCGCCATGCCACGCCGCAAGGCGAACGTGACGCAGAGGCTTTCGCCCACACCCTGTCCGATGCCGGGTTCACCATCGTGAGCGGCATGGCGCTGGGGATCGACACTGCCGCGCATCGCGGCGGCCTTAAAGGTGCGGCATCCTCGATCGCGGTCGTGGGCACGGGGCTCGACATCGTCTACCCGGCGCGCAATCGTGAACTGGCGCACCAATTGGCCGAACACGGCGCGATCGTTTCGGAATTCCCGCTCGGCACGCCCTCCAAGGCGCAAAATTTTCCCCGCCGCAACCGCATCATCAGCGGCATGTCGCGCGGCGTGCTGGTGGTGGAGGCGGCACTACAGAGCGGCTCTATCATCACCGCGCGCTTGGCCGGCGAGCAGGGGCGCGAAGTCTTTGCGATTCCCGGCTCGATTCACTCGCCGCTGTCGAAAGGCTGCCACCGCTTGATCAAACAAGGCGCAAAACTGGTCGAAAGCGCCCAAGACATCCTGGAAGAACTCGGCTGGGCCGCTCCAGTGGGCGCACACTTGCGCAGCACACCCGCGCCAGACGAGACCCACGCTGAATTTTTGAATCATTTAGGGCGCACCCCGACCGCTATCGATGCGCTGGTCAGCCGTACAGGGTTGACGTCTGAACAGGTTTGCTCCATTCTGTTGGAACTCGAATTGAGTGGCCAAGTGGCCAGCCTGCCCGGCGGCCTGTATCAGGCAATTAATTGATTACACACCAGAAGATGACACCCCGCCGCCATGAGAGAGTCTATGTTCGACATCTTGGTTTACCTCTTTGAGAATTACTTCGAGGCGGAACTCCATCCAGACCACGGCAAGCTCGCGCGCGAACTTTCCGCCGCCGGTTTTGACAGCGACGAAATTTCCCGCGCCTTTGACTGGTTCACCGGCCTAGAGCAGCTCTCCACCGACGCCGCTTACCCCGAGTCCTTTGCCGCCAGCTCCGCCACCCGCTGCTTTGCGGCGCAAGAGCAGCTCAAGCTCGACACCCAAGCGCAGGGCTTGCTGGCTTTTCTCGAAGCATCCGGCATTCTCAACCCAATACAGCGCGAGTGCGTGATCGACCGCGTGCTCGCCCTGGCCGAGTCCGAAGTCAGCCTGGAGCACGTCAAATGGATTGTGCTGATGGTGCTGTGGAGCCACGGCCAAGACTATGTCTTCATAGAAGACTTTTTGGCCGGCGACGACGAGCCGCGCTTGCATTAAGGGTGCCCTTAACCGGGGTTTACTTGCCAGCGCCGGCCTTTTCCCTTTACTATCCAGCGCCCGGCCCCAACCTTAACCCGCGCGCATGACGCAAACCCTACTCATTGTCGAATCTCCCTCCAAAGCCAAAACGCTAAAGAAATATCTTGGCGAGGGCTTCGAAGTGGTCGCCTCTTACGGCCACGTGCGCGATCTCGTGCCCAAGACCGGCGCGGTTGATCCCGAGAACGGCTTCGCCATGAAGTATCAATTGGTCGAGCGCAACGCGAAGCATGTGGACACGCTCACCAAGGCCGTCAAAGCCGCGGACAACATCCTGATTGCAACTGACCCGGATCGCGAAGGCGAAGCGATTGCCTGGCACATCGCCGAGATTCTCAAAGAGAAAAAGCTCCTCAAGAAAAAAGACTGCAAGCGCGTGGTGTTCTACGAGATCACCAAAACCGCGGTCTTGGCCGCCATCGACCAGCCGCGCGAAATCGCGATGCCCTTAGTGAACGCACAGCAAGCACGGCGCGCGCTGGATTATCTGGTCGGCTTTAATTTATCGCCGCTGTTGTGGCGAAAAATCCGGCGCGGCTTATCCGCCGGCCGCGTGCAAAGCCCTGCGTTGCGCCTGATCGTCGAGCGCGAGCTGGAGATCGAAGCCTTCACCGCGCAGGAATACTGGAGCGTGCATCTCGACTCGCACAAGGGGAAGCAAAAGTTTTCTTCCAAGCTGATCCAGTACGACGGCAAGAAGCTTGATCAGTTTTCCATTGGCGACGCGAAGACCAACGACGCCACCCTCGCCAAGCTGAAAAAGGCGGGCGATAGCGCCAAGATCGAAACCATTGCCAAGCGCAAGAAAACGCGCACCGCAGCGCCCCCCTTTACCACCTCGACGCTGCAACAAGAGGCCGTGCGCAAGCTCGGCTTCACCGCCGATCGCGCCATGCGCGTGGCGCAGCAATTATACGAAGGTGTAGATATCGGTGGCGGCGCGGTTGGTCTGATCACCTATATGCGTACCGACTCGGTCAATTTAGGTAACGAGGCGCTGGAAGAAATTCGCGGCTACATCGCCGCCAACTTTGAGCCGGACTACCTGCCCAAAGCAGCGGTCATGTTCAAAAACAAATCCAAGAATGCGCAGGAAGCGCACGAGGCGGTGCGCCCAACCTCGATTGCGCGCACACCGCAGGAGATGAAGACGCATCTCACGCCGGATCAAGCCAAGCTGTACGAAATGATTTGGAAACGTGCGCTGGCCTGCCAAATGAGCCCGGCGAAATTCGACACCGTGAGCCTCGACATCAGCCTGGGCAGCACTAAGAACCTATTCCGCGCCAGCGGCCAAACCATGACCTTCCCCGGCTTCATCGCCGTGTATCTGGAAGGCGCGGACGAGGAGCCTGAAGACGAAGAGGGCGAAGCCAAGTTGCCCCCGTTTGAAGAGGGCGAGACCATCCCCGTCGATAAACTTTTCGGCGAGCAGCACTTTACCCAACCGCCGCCGCGTTACTCCGAAGCCAGCTTGGTCAAAACGCTGGAAGAATTCGGCATCGGCCGCCCGTCCACTTACGCCAGCATTATGTCCACGCTGCAACATCGCGAATATGTGGTGCTGGATAAAAAGCGCTTCATGCCCACCGACGTGGGCCGCATCGTAAATAAATTTCTCACCGAGCATTTCACGCGCTACGTTGATTACGACTTCACCGCGAAGCTCGAAGACCAGCTCGACCAAATCGCCGAAGGCAAACGCGAGTGGCTGCCGGTGCTGTCGGAATTCTGGACGGGATTCTCGCAGCAGCTCGCAGAAAAGAAAGACATCGCGCGCAAGGACGTCACCACCGAAGCGCTGGAGGAGGCCTGCCCCAAGTGCGGTAAGCATCTGACCCTGCGCCTTGGAAAACGCGGCCGCTTCATCGGCTGCTCCGGCTTTCCCGAGTGCGATTACACGCGCAACGCCAATGAGACTGAAGCCGAGCGCGCCGCCGCGCCTGCTCAAGAAGTGCTCGAAGGCCGCGTCTGCCCCAAATGCGAAAGCCCGCTCATCATCAAATCCGGCCCTTATGGCCGCTTCATTGGCTGCACCGGCTACCCCAAATGCCGCTTCATCGAACCGCTGGAAAAACCCAAAGACAGCGGCATCGTCTGCCCGGAATGCAAAAAGGGCTCCCTCATCGAGCGCAAGAGCCGCTACGGCAAGCTGTTTTACTCCTGCAACACCTACCCCGACTGCAAATACGCAGTCTGGAACCCGCCCGTCAACGAGCCCTGCCCCAAATGCGGCTGGCCCTTGCTCACGCTCAAAACCACCAAGCGCCGCGGCACGGAAAAAGTCTGCCCGCAGAAAGAATGCGGCTATAGCGAAGTGGTCAGCCCGCCGGAGCAGTAACGCTTAAGCCCGGCGCCAAACCCGCGCGCAGGGCAAGGGGTTATTTTGTTACCGTTGCCGCTTTGGGCTTTGGCGCTTTTAACGTAGCCCCAACTTTCGCATTCTTGACGGCGGCCTTGCTGGTTGACGTTCGCGAACCCGTGGGTGCCTTGGCTGGCGGCTTTGCTTTCACCGGTTTTTTAGCTGGCGCTTTCGCCGGGCCGCGCCGCGCAACCGGCTTCGCCGGTGGAGCAAGCTCGGCCATCTCGATGCCGAACACATCGGCCAAGGCGGAATCATCGAGCACCTTGCTGGCCGCCGGACCTTTTTTCGCTTTCGGCAGGCCGGCGCCGGCCTGAGCGACAAGATCCTTGGCATCGACCCGGCGCAGGCTGAAGAGCAGCTCGGGCTGATGATCGAGCCGGGCGCCGACGCCATAAAGCACTGCTGCGACGTGCTTGCACATCGAGGCCCAGTCCGGGCAACTGCAATTGAACTTGATTTCCTTGGGTGTTGGAAACAGGCCGGCGCCCGGTTTGCAGATTTGCTCCATTACCGCCTT
>MEQN01000065.1:8413-13540 GCA_001770235.1 Betaproteobacteria bacterium RBG_16_58_11 | reverse complement strand
CAATCTGGCGGTGGTGCAAACGCGTGATGCGACCTTGATCTGCCCGCGCGAACGCGTACAGGATTTGAAACAACTGGTCGCCGCGGTGAAAGAATCGCATGCGCACCTGACTGAAATTCATCTCACCGTGACACGTCCCTGGGGCAGTTACACGATTTTAGAAGAAGGCCCTGGTTATAAAATTAAACGCATCTTGGTGAATCCCGGCGCCAAGCTCTCGATGCAGATGCACTATCACCGATCCGAACACTGGGTGGTGATCGACGGTACCGCGCGCATCACCAACGGCGAGCAGGATATCTACCTGGAAGAAAATCAGTCCACTTATATTCCCAAGACCAATCGCCACCGGCTGGAAAATCCGGGCAAGGTGGACCTGCAAATCATCGAAATCCAAAGTGGCCCCTATTTGGAAGAAGACGATATCGTGCGCTTCGATGATGTCTATGGACGCATCCCCGGCTAGTTTAAATTGAACGCTTCCCCGTTTGCCATCGTACCGGCTTGGCTCAAGGACTTTCGCGCCATCGCGGTCGCGCTGATCGCCGACGACGGCCGCATCGTGGAAGCGAACGAGGGTTTTCTGATGACCTTGGCCGGCATCACCGAAGGCTTCTCCACTTCCAATTTCATTGAGCCCAGTTTCAACTTGCTGTGTCACAGCCCGCCCCAGGCGGATGGCCTGATTTACCACGGCTTACTCACGCTCGGCGCGCCGGAAGGCGCGCGGCGCTCCTTCTCCGGCCGCGTGTATCGCATGAATCAGATGCTGTTTGTCGCGGCGGAAATGGATATCTCCGCCTTCGAGCAAATGAACGACGAAATCGGCAAGCTGAAAAAAGAGCTGGACGATGTGCGGCGCCAGCTCTCCAAGCGCAATCACGCCTTGCAGTCGGCCTTGGAGGAGATGAGCGAGATGAAGCGCCACGACCCGACGACCGGGCTCGCCAATCGCGTCATCCTCGATCAGCGCATGGAAGAGGAAATCAAGCGCTGGGAGCGTTCGCGCCGGCCGCTGGCCTTGATGTTGATGGACATGGATGGCTTCACCAAAATCAACGCCGATTACGGGCGCGAGGTGGGCGATGAAGTGCTGAAGCATGTCGCCACCGTGGTCATGCAAGCCGTGCGCTCGGTCGATGTGGCGGTGCGCTATGGCGGTCAGGAGTTCGCCATCCTGCTGCCCGAGACCAATGAAATGGGCGCGCTGATCGTGGCCGAACGGCTGCGCATGGATTTGGAAGGCCAGATCATGCTGCCGGTGCTGGAGCCCGCGACCGCGAGTTTCGGCGTGGCGATCTATCTCTCCGGCGAGCAACGCGAAGAATTGTATGCCCGCGCCTGGCGCGCGCTCAAACATGCCAAGTCGCATGGCAAAAACGCCATCACCATGGCGGGCGTGGTGGGCGAGTGCGATCATCTCTACCAAAGCGGTTCGCCGCAATCGTTGGATCAGTGAATATTGCCCATGTATAAAACCATCGAGCAATTCGTCGGCAACACGCCGCTGGTCAAACTCAAGCGCCTGCCGGGCGAGACCAGCAATACCGTGCTGGTGAAGCTCGAAGGCAACAACCCCGCCGGTTCGGTGAAAGACCGGCCGGCGCTGTCCATGATTCAGCATGCCGAGGCGCGCGGCGAGATCCAGCCGGGTGACACGCTGATCGAAGCCACCAGCGGCAACACCGGTATCGCGCTGGCGATGGCGGCGGCGATGCGCGGCTACCGCATGATCTTGGTGATGCCCGAGCACATGAGCGTAGAGCGGCGCCAAGTGATGCGCGCATTCGGCGCGGAGATTGTGCTCACCTCCCAGGCGGGCAGCATGGAACAAGCCATCGATACGGCGAACCGGATGCAGGCGGCGGGCCGTGGCCGCATCCTCGACCAGTTCGGCAATCAGGATAATCCGCAAGCGCATTACGAGGGCACCGGCCCCGAGATTTGGCGCGACACCGAGGGGCAAGTCACGCACTTTGTTTCCAGCATGGGCACCACCGGCACCATCATGGGCTGCTCGCGCTTTCTCAAGGAAAAAAATCCCGCCATCCAGGTCATCGGCGTGCAGCCGGAGGAAGGCTCGCAAATCCCCGGCATCCGCAAATGGACGCAAGAGTATCTCCCCAAAATTTACGAGCCCCAGCGCGTGGATCGTCTGTTGTATGTGAATCAGACCGAAGCCGAGGAAATGACACGCCGGCTGGCGCGCGAAGAAGGGATTTTTGCCGGCATCTCCTCCGGCGGCGCACTCGCTGCGGCGCTTAAACTGTCGGCGGAAGTAGAGCATGCCGTCATCGTTTCCATCGTGTGCGATCGTGGCGACCGCTATCTTTCCACCGGCGTATTTCCCGCTTAAGCCTTTGCGCTTTTTCAGCGGTTTTTGCACGCTCGTTTTCTGCCTCAGCGCATCCGCGCAAGAATTGCGGCTCAGCATTGACGACATGGTTGCGCCCTCATTCAGCCTGCGCGGGATTTCGGCGCAACTCACGCTTTCTAATCCGGTAAAGCTGGATATCACCATCGCCCAAGCGACGCTGCAGGGGCGCGAGTGGCGCAAGCTCGCACTCCATTGCCCGGATGCGCGTATCGAGCGCGATCTGATCGAGTGCCGGCGCGGCACACTGGATGTTGGCGAAAAATTACCGCTGACCTTTCAATATCGTCCCGGCGCACGCAGCCTTGCGCTCACTTTGTTGCCGGAATCCACCGAACGCTGGCAGGCGCAGTTATTATGGCGCGGCGGAAATCTTGCCGCGAGCATGGCGGTGAAGAATGGTAAGGCCGTGCGTTTGAATCCATGGCTGCCCGAGCAAAGTGTGCGTTTCAGTCAAGGCGTGTTCGACCTGACGGGCAAGCTGGAAATAGGTGACAAGGGCAAGCTCGATGTCTCGGCCATCCTGCGCAATGGCGCATTCAGCGATGCGGCGGGCACCCGCGCCGGCGAGAAGCTGGCCGGCACCCTAACGCTGCAAGGCGTGCGTGCGGGCGCGTGGCGCTGGAATATGGCGGCTGCCTGGCGCGAGGGCGAAGTTTTCTGGCAACCGTTTTATTTTGCGCCCGGCGAGCGCCGCTTATCGGCGCAAGGGTCGTGGGGGGAAGCGCAAGCGGTGGTCGATCAAGCTCAATTGGAATGGACCGGCATCGGCACGGCGCAGTTGAGCGGCGCATGGAATCGCGCTGCGGGCCGCATCGAGCATTTGCAAGTGACAGCCAAGTCTATGGCATTGGATCCGCTCTACCGCACTTTTGTGAAACCTTGGGCGCAGGATGGCGTGTTAAGCAAGCTGGTGCTGAGTGGGGTAGGGGACGGCGCCGCTAGCATCAAGCAAGGCGCTTTGGACGAAGCGACGCTGGTGATACGTCAAGGCGGGCTGAAACATGAAGAGAAAGTGTTCGGATTAGCGGGCATTGATGCGAGTTTGGCTTGGCAGCAAAACCAAGCGCGGGAGAACCGCATCCATGTATCGAGCGGCGAAGTGGGTAAGCTGCCGCTGGGCGCATTTAGCATCCGCGCCACACTGGCGCCGGACCGGATTTCGATGGCGCCGCTCACGCTGCCCATTTTGGATGGCGCGCTCACGATGGAAGGGGTGGAAGCGCAGCGTGAAAATAACGATTGGCGCTGGACCTTAAGTGCTGCATTGCAGCCAATCTCCATGCAGCGTTTGTCGCAGGCGTTGCAACTGCCGGCGATGCACGGCACATTGTCGGCGGTCATCCCGCAGGTGCATTACGCGCGGCAGTCGTTGACGGTAGGCGGCGCGTTGTTGTTTAAAGTGTTTGACGGCGCCGTGGTGGTGAAAGATCTGCGCGCGACTGATCTCCTCAGCCCGACGCCGCATGTCTATGCCAATATCGATATGCGCAACTTGGATTTGGATTTGCTGACGCGAACGTTCTCCTTCGGCAATATGCAAGGCCGTTTGGACGTGTCGGTCAATGCCTTGGAATTATTCGGCTGGCGCCCGGTCAAATTTGATGCGAAGGTGGCGAGCAGCGCGGGCGATTACCCGCGTAAAATTTCGCAGCGTGCGGTGGAAAATATTACGTCGCTCGGCGGTGCGGGTGGGGCGGCGGCGCTGCAGAGAAGCTTTTTACGTTTCTTCGATCAATTCGGCTACGAGCGGATCGGCTTGTCGTGCCGGCTGGAACGCGGTGTGTGCGAGATGGCGGGGATCGAAGATGTCCCGCAGGGTTATTTGATCGTGAAAGGCGGCGGGATACCGGCCTTGTCGGTGATCGGCTACAATCGCCGCGTGGGCTGGGACGAATTGCTGGCGCGCATCCAGCGCGCCACCCAGGGTGGCAAACCAATCGTGCAATGAGGAACAATATGCAAAAACGCGGCATAGCAAATTTATGGGGAAGTGTCGGGGCAATCGGGCTGCTGCTGGCGGGTTGCGTGACGATCAATATTTATTTTCCCGCCGCTGCGGCAGAAAAGGCGGCGGACAAGATTATCGATGAAGTCTGGCAATTGAAGCAGGAAGCCAAACCGGCTACCCCGGCGGCGGAAATTAAAGGAGAGGCGAAATGAACAAGTGGATGAGTTTATGCTTTATCGGCATGCTTGCCTTCGCCAGCGCCGCCTTGGCGGCGGCCGATCTGGAAATCAACACGCCGGCCATCACTGCGCTCAAGAATTCGATGCAAGCACGTCATGGCCAGTTGACGGCGCATTATGCGAGCGGGGCGGTGGGGCTGACGCGCGATGGCAACGTCGCGCTACGCGATGCGAGTTCGGTGCCATTAGCAGCGCGCCAAAGCGTGAACGGATTGGTGGCGGACGAGAACCGCGATCGTGCGAGCTTGTACCGGGAAATCGCCAGTGCCAATGGTCATCCCGAATGGGAAGCGGAAGTGCGCTCGACGTTTGCCCAGCGTTGGATCGACAAAGCCGCCGGCGGCTGGTGGGTGCAGAACGCGGGCGGGGCGTGGGTTAAGAAGTAAGGGGGGAGGCATCCGCCGCTTGCGCCCAGACATCGGTGGCGGTGGATGAGATGAGCGGGGGGTATTCCAGGCGTAATACCTCATTTAACAAGGTCAGTTCGAGCCACGTGTCGTCGGTAAATCCCTGGCGTTCGGCGCGGGCAGATTCCTTGAACAGCAAGGTATTGAGATATTCCG
>MEQN01000065.1:2890-8269 GCA_001770235.1 Betaproteobacteria bacterium RBG_16_58_11 | reverse complement strand
ATTTATTAGGCGTGTCAAGATGATTGCAAACGGGTTAATTTATGGTCCCTGTACTCGCGTTCGATATCGAAACCATTCCGGATACGGCAGGGTTGGCCAAGCTGTATGCGCTGCCACCGGAAACACCCGCCGACCAAGTGGCGGAGATCGCCTTTCAACGCCGGCGCGTGACGACCGGCAGCGATTTTCTACAGCACCATGTGCATCGGGTGCTGGTGATTTCCTGCGCGCTGCGATCCGATGAGGGCTTTCGTGTCTGGTCATTATCCGGCGAGGATGAGGCGGCGAATGTACAGCGCTTCTTCGACGGCATCGAGAAATATACGCCACAGTTGGTGTCGTGGAACGGCGGCGGCTTCGATCTGCCGGTGCTGCACTACCGGGCCATGGTGCATGGCATCAGCGCGCCGCGGTATTGGGATATGGGCGAGGATGACCGCGATTTCAAATGGAATAATTACCTCAGCCGCTACCACACGCGGCATTTGGATCTGATGGATTTACTGGCGCTGTATCAGCCGCGCGCGAATGTGGGGCTGGATGATTTGTCCAAGCTGGTCGGCTTTCCCGGCAAGCTGGGCATGGATGGCGCGCAAGTGTGGCCCGCTTACAGGCGCGGAGAGACAGCAGCGATTCGTGATTACTGCGAAACCGATGCGGTGAATACTTACTTGCTGTATCTGCGCTTCCAATTATTGCGCGGCCAATTCACCCCCGAGCGCTATCGCCAGGAATGCGAGATCGTGCGCGCGCAATTAACCACATTGGATTTGCCGCATTGGCAGGAATTTCTGGCGGCCTGGGCATGAGGCTGCGCTATCACCGTGCTTGGTTCGCCTTGGGCGTGCTGTGGATCGCCATCGTGATCATTCTCTCGCTCATGCCCAACCCACCCGATCCGCTGTCCTTCGAGCAGAGCGACAAGCTTTCGCATTTTCTGGCCTATGGCTGGCTGATGCTGTGGTTCTGCCAGTTGTATACCGAAACCGCGCGGCGCTGGGGATGGGCGCTCGCCTTCGTTGCGCTGGGCGTGGGGCTGGAGTTTTTGCAGAGCCTGACGCCCGATCGCGTGTATGAAGCGCTCGACATGGCCGCCAATAGCGGCGGCGTGCTGCTGGGCGGGTTGCTCGCTACCACGCCCCTGGCGCAAGGCTTGCGCGTGATCGAAGCGCGCTGCTTGGCACGGAGCGCAGGATGCCGGTGATCCCTGTGATAATTGAGTCGCTCGATCACGAAGGCCGTGGTGTCGCCCACTATGATGACAAGACGCTGTTCATCGACGGTGCGCTGCCCGGCGAGCGTGTGGAGTATTCGGTCTATCGCAAGAAGCCGACTTTCGCTTTCGCACAAATGACGCGACTCCTGCGCGAAAGCTTCACCCGCGTGCAACCGCGCTGCCCGCATTTTGGCGTGTGCGGCGGATGCAGCCTGCAACACATGGACGCCTCGGCCCAGGTCGCGGCGAAGCAACGTATCCTGGAAAACAATCTGTGGCACATCGGCCGCGTCCGGCCCGAGCAACTGCTCGCGCCGATCCACGGCCCGAGCTGGGGCTATCGTCATCGAGCGCGCGTATCGGCAAGGTATGTGGAAAAAAAAGGAGGCGTGCTGGTCGGCTTTCATGAGCGCAAGAGCAGCTTCATCGCCGACATGCATCAATGCGAAGTGATGCCGCCGCGCATGTCGCGCCTGATCGATCCGCTGCGGGAATTGATTGGGCGACTTTCGCGGCCGGACCGCATTCCGCAAATCGAAATCGCCTTGGGCGACGATGTGGATGTGCTGGTGCTGCGCGTCATGGAACCGCTGACGCCAAGCGACGAAGACGCCTTGCGCGCCTTTGCCGATCAATACACCATCCAGTGGTGGCTGCAATCGAAGGGGCCGGATACGGTGCATGCGTTTTATCCGCTGAATAGCCCTGCCTTGTGTTACCGCTTGGCGGAATTCGCGATTGAAATGCCGTTTTCGCCCACCGAATTCACGCAAGTAAATCCGTTCGTGAACCAAGTGCTGGTGCGGCGTGCGCTGGGGCTGCTCGACCCTCAGCCGGGTGAGCGCATCGCGGATTTGTTTTGCGGCCTGGGCAACTTCACCTTGCCCATCGCGCGCCGCGGCGCCGAAGTCGTGGGCTTCGAAGGCAGCGCCGCGCTGGTCGCGCGCGCATCTGCGAATAGCGCGCACAATGGCTTGAGCCAGCGCACGACTTTTCAAACCGCGAATCTGTTCGAAGTGACGGAAGAATCCTATGCCGCGTGGGGCCGCTTCGATAAATTACTGATCGACCCGCCGCGCGATGGCGCGATCGAACTGGTCAAGGCGATCTCAGGCGAGATGCCGCAGCGCATTGTGTATATCTCCTGCAACCCGGCCACTTTGGCGCGTGACGCGAATGTGCTGGTACATACCAAAGGCTATCGGCTAGCGAGTGCTTGCATCGCCAATATGTTTCCGCATACGGCGCATGTGGAGTCGATCGCCTTGTTCGAGCGCTGAAAATAAAACGGGGCGGTCAAGGCCGCCCCGTAGCATTAGGCCAGCAGAACGTTTAGTCGCGCTCGCCCATGAAAGCGCCGAGCAGGTGCAGCAGGCTGGTGAATAAATTGTAGATCGAAACGTACAGGCCGATGGTGGCCAGGACATAGTTGGTTTCGCCGCCCTTAATGATTTCGCCGGTTTGCCACAGAATCATGCCGCACATGAGGAAAGCAAACATGGCCGAGACCGTGAGCGCCAGCGCCGGCATGGGGTAGCCTACCATTGCCGCCACCAAGGATACGATCCCGGCTACGAAGGCGATCAACACGCCGATCATCAGAAAGCTGCGCATAAAGCTGAAGTCACGCCGCGAAACCAGGGCATAACCCGACAGACCGGCAAAAGCGACACCGGTAATACCGAGCGCGAGCATGACGATTTGCGAGCCATTGGAAAAGCTCAGGTAGTGGGTAATCACCGGACCCAAGCCAAAGCCGAGCAAACCCGTAATGGCGAATACGGTAATAATCCCAGCGCTGGAATTTGCTGTGCGTGGCATCACAAACCAGAGCAGACCCAGCGCGACAAGGCTGGACACCAAGCTCACGCCATAGGGAACGCCCATCGCCATTGAGACGCCGGCCATGGCCGCGCTGAAAACCAAGGTCATGGCGAGCAGCATATAAGTGTTGCGCAACACTTTCTGAGAATCTGAGGCAATGACCTGGCCACCGGCGGTGGTCGCGCCAAACTGATATTGATTTTGCGGTTGCATGAAGCCTCCTTGGGTTAGCAAAAACTACGAGTAAGACTACCTAAGCCAGGTGAAAGTTTCAATAGCCCATTGGTTTCATTTCATTCGGCGGGTTATTATGTAGGCTGTTGATTTTAGGGCTATCGGCGCTAAAACCAGCGAATCGAAGAAGTAATGGAAATAGTAGGAAGCGTGGCAGAGTGGTCGATTGCACCGGTCTTGAAAACCGGCAAGGGGCAACCCTTCGTGAGTTCGAATCTCACCGCTTCCGCCATTTAAATTGCGATTCTCACCAGGATGAAGCGTGGCTCACCGAATATTAAGTCAGGGTGTGCATGGTTCACCTTGCCGATAAGTACCGTATGAGGTACACTTAATAATAAATGCCTAGCCCCCAGAAACTCCGGGCGTTTTTCTATCGCTCTGCCGCTGGCAAAGAGCCGGTGCGCGAGTGGCTCAAGGAGTTGCCAAAGGATGATCGAAAAACCATTGGCGAAGATATTGCCTACGTGCAGTACAAGTGGCCCATCGGCAAGCCGCGCGTCGATCACTTGCGCGGTGCTGTATGGGAAGTTCGCACATCCTTGGGCAATCGGATCGCGCGGACGCTATTTGCGGTTGAGGGCGGACAAATGATTCTGCTGCATGGATTCATCAAGAAGACGCAGCAGACCCCGGCGGCAGAGATTGATCTGGCGGAAAAACGTTTTAAGGAGTGGCACCGTGGCGAAACGTAACCCCCATACTGGTTCTGATTTTGACGACTTTCTGAAAGAAGAAGGCGTCTTCGAAGAAGTGCAGGCGAAGGCGCTCAAGCGCGCGTTGTCTGAGCAACTTGAAGACAGCATGCAAGCTGCGCACCTGACCAAGCTCGCCATGGCACAAAAAATGGAAACCAGCCGCTCCCAACTTGATCGCGTGCTGGATCCCAACAATACGTCCATCCAACTGGATACGCTCATCAAGGCGGCCAGGGCGGTTGGCAAGGTTGTCGAAATCAAGATCAAGAAGGCACCGAAGCCTTCTCACGCCTGAGTTGTAGTTCCCTCTGCTAATCCTCCGGCTTTCCAAGGCTTGCTCTATCCTGCGCGCAGGAGGCGAAGGCAAGGGAAACGTGAGGGATAAATCTCACCGCCTCCGCCAAGCAATATTGAACATTCGCTTTTTGGCCGGGCGCCTGTTCAGGTTTTGAAGCGAGATACCAGTCCTTGCACTTGTTCCGTTAATTTTTCCAAAGTTTGCGCGGACTGTAAAACCGCTTGGCTGGCCTGGTTGTTATTGCTGGCCATTTGGGCAATGTCATCGACATGACGGGCGATTTCATTCACCGACTGCTTTTCTTTGTTCGATGCCTCGGCGATCTCGACGATATGGCGGGAAACGACGGCGCTGCCTTGATCGATGTCGTTCAGAGAGTCGCCGACCAGCGTAATGAGTTTGGCGCCATGTTCGACCTGCTCCCGTGAGATTTCCATCGCGCCGGCGGCGGATACGGTTTCGGACCGGATGCCGCCGATGAGTTGGCCGATTTGCGTGGTGGACTGGCCGGTGCGTTCCGCAAGTTTCCTGACTTCATCCACGACCACGGCAAAACCGCGCCCCTGCTCCCCGGCGCGGGCCGCTTCGATCGCGGCGTTGAGCGCCAGCAAGTTGGTTTGATCGGCGATATCCTTGATGACCTGAACGATGCTGCTGATCTCTCCCGAGCGTTGGGACAATGCGGATATCTGGGCGGACAGATCGTGGACCGAGGCGGCGATGCGCGACATTTCGGCGACCGCGCTCTGTGCGTCCCCCTTGCCACGCGATGCCGCCGCGCTTTCCTCGCGCGACACGGTGTCGGCAGCGGTGACCAGTTCCAGTACATGTCCAAGATGGCCGGTGATCGCTTGCACGGCTTCCCTTGTCGTGGCTGCCGCGTGATTTTGCCGGGCAGATGCATCAGCGACTTCCTTCGAGGTCGAGGCCAGTTCCCGCGCCGATGAAAACAGTTGGCCCGTTGCGTCATTTGTTTCCTTGACGATGTGCTGGAAGGCATCGATCAGGGCGTTGAAGTCGCGTGAACACTCGCTGAGTTCGTCCTTGCCTTCCACCTTGGCCCGCACCGACAGATCCCAATCGGTGCGCGCGTGCAGCATGGAGTGGCG
>MEQN01000065.1:670-2831 GCA_001770235.1 Betaproteobacteria bacterium RBG_16_58_11 | reverse complement strand
AAGGCCGGAGAGCATGGCCGCCCGCAGGAGAACGCTGCGCTTGTGGGCCTGGTTGTCCGCTTTCGTCGATTCGATAAGCGGGGTCAGCGCCTGGACCAGTTTGTCGCCCTGCGTGGAGGCTTTGCCCAGCATGATGAGGTTCCCATCGTCGCCGGCGCTGAATTGCTTGCTCTTCAGGAAAAGCCCCAGTGTGGCCACGAAGTCGCTTGAGGCGGGGGCGGCCTGGGCCTCGAACAATTCCGCCAGCCGGCTTCCCTTGGCGGCGTTGCGGGCCTGATTCAGCGTCTGTTTGAGCGTGTCCAGGCTGTCTTTGGTCAACTTCAGCGAGGCGGACGAGCCTTCCGTCAACAGGATCTCATTGGCGCCGCGCAACGAGACGTGGACCAATTCCGCGGTCTTTTCCAGCAGGCGAACCGAGTGCTCGCCCTGGCCGATCAATTGATAGCTCCATCCCATGATGCCCAGCACGAGGCCCGTGGCGATGAGGCTGCTTCCCGCCAGTAGGTACAAACGTTGCCGGATAGTGAGTACCCTGATGTTCATGTGCCGTTTCCGTTCTCGTGGGGGTGGCCGAGGAGGGGCCTCCCCATGCGCCGATGTTGTTATTGTTCGACCGGGAGGCCCTTAGCGGTCCATTCGGTCCAGCCGTCGCGCATGTAGTTCACGTCCTTGTGACCAGCCTTCACTGCCGTAACGGCGGCCTTGAAGGATTTCCAGCCGGTCGGCCCGTCGCTGTAAAACACGATCTTGGCGCCCTTATCGGCGGGAAGCTTGGATAAATCGAAGGCATCCTGCGAAGCGTCGAAATTCGGGGTTTTGTCGCTCTTTTCCTTGTAGGCAACGGCCTTTGCGCCTGGCACATGGCCTTTGCCGAAATTCACGACGCTGCGTGTATCGATGAAGGTCGCCGCCTTCTTCTCCGCGAGCTTGGCGGCTTCCTGCACCGGGATTACTTTGCCGCCCGCGAGCGAGGCCGGGGTTTCGACATCCCCGGCCGCGAACAAGCTGCCGGAAATGAAAAATGCGAGCGCGGTGCAACCCGCGGCGAAAACTCGTACTGTCACGATAGTTCTCCCTATGTCAGTCAATCTTTGCCGGCTACCGGCTGCCTGCATGTGCTTCTACACTCAACGGGAAGGGCAGGCCCAATTCCTGTTGTTGAAACGGCAGAATCCCGCAATACTTTACCGCCACGCCAACGGCGCCGGAGCAAAACGCAGGCAGGAAACGGTTTTCTGTCTCTTAATTTGGTACAGAAGTACTGGATGAAGGCGCTTTCCGGCTCGCCAGGTATTTGTTCAAGGAATACATGGAAGTATTAAGCCATTTTAGGGACAATAGCGGAACGATTCGCGCGGATTTAGTGCCATGCCGGAACAACAAAATATTTTTCACGATGCTATTTCCGATGAGTACGCCAAGTATCTGGTGCGCTCGCGCCGGGAAATCGCCCAAATTCTGCGCGCCGTGGCGCGGCAGAACGAAATGGTCACCGCCTATTTTAGCCATGGCAATGATTTCTTCCTGACCGCCATCGTGGAAGCCGATCCCGTGTCCGGCAATTTGATTGTCGATTGCGGCTCGGAAATGGAAACCAATCGCCGTGCATTGGCGGCGGACAAGATCGTTTTCGTTACCAACCAAGACCGCGTCAAAATTCAGTTCAGTACGGGGGCATTAGCGCAAATCGATCACCAGGGCCGGCCGGCGTTCCGCACCCCGCTGCCCGCCGCCTTGCTCAAGCTGCAGCGGCGCGAGTACTACCGGCTGGTGACGCCGATTCGCGCGCCGCTGCATTGCGTCATTCCCGATCTGGCCGGCGTCAGGTTCGAGGCGGCCGTGGCCGATATCAGCGTGGGCGGGGTCGGCATCAGCGGCTTGCCGCCGGAGGCGCCGCTCGAAAAAGGCCAACAGCTTGCCCAATGCCGCATCGCGCTGCCGGAGGAGGGAATGGTGGTATCCACGCTGGAAGTGCGCAGTTTGCAACAAACCACGCTGCGCTCTGGAGTGGCGGTGTTGCGCGCGGGATGCCGTTTTGTCGATATTCCCGGCGCGCATCAGGCGATGATTCAACGCTACATTATCTGCATCGACCGCGAACGGCGGGCCTTGGTCAGGGGGAGTTGAGCCGGGCATGGAAGGCCTTCATTCAAAAGGCATT
>MEQN01000065.1:386-522 GCA_001770235.1 Betaproteobacteria bacterium RBG_16_58_11 | reverse complement strand
ATCCAATCTTTTAAGACTATCAAATAGTTAAGGTATGGGCAGCGGTTATGGCGGCGAAAATATTGGTGGTGGACGACTTGGAGGCCAATCGCGACATGCTGTCGCGCCGTTTGCAGCATCTCGGCCACTTCGTGAT
>MEQN01000065.1:0-134 GCA_001770235.1 Betaproteobacteria bacterium RBG_16_58_11 | reverse complement strand
GCGGGTGGAAGCGTCATTGCAAAAAAAGAAAATGCACGACCGCGAAGCGGGCTATCAGCGCGAGTTGGAAGCGCGGGTGCGGGCGCAAGTGCGGGAAATTTCCTCGGCGCAATTAGCCGCGATTTTCGCCATGT
>MEQN01000064.1:8246-11018 GCA_001770235.1 Betaproteobacteria bacterium RBG_16_58_11 | reverse complement strand
GGGGGCTCTGATCCGCTTCGCAAGTTTCATTAAACTTGGCGCTAAAGCCGCCGATATAGCCTTTGTCCCGCTTCACTTACAAGGAACGACAACATGGCATCGACTGTTAGCAATCATATCGGCGAGAACAAGGGCACGCTCACCATCAATGGGCGTTTCGACTTTTCGATTCACCGCGATTTTCGCAATGGCTACGAGCAAATCCTCGGCGCGAGCGGCTTGCGCGAGCTGGATGTTGACTTGAAGGGCGTCGATTATGTCGATAGCTCGGCGCTCGGCATGCTGTTGCTGCTGCGCGAGAAAGCCTCGGCGAAAAACATCCAGATGAAGCTGCTCAACACGCAGAGCTCGGTGCGGCAGGTGTTGGAAGTCGCCAACTTCGGCCGGCTTTTCACCATCTCCTGAATCTACCGCAACCTTCCGTGCCGGCGCGTGATTAACGCGCGCCGCTGAGAGCCTTCCGATGAAAGTCCTGGTAGTCGACGACGCGCCGGATAATCTTTTCGTGCTCGGCCATCATCTCAAAGGCCAGGGCCATGAGATCGTGACGGCCAAAAACGGCGAAGAAGCCGTTGCCGCCTACCGCACCGAAAATCCCGATCTTGTCATCATGGATGTAATGATGCCCGTGATGGACGGCTATGAAGCCACCGCCGCCATCCGCCGCATCGACACGGCGCATTGGGTGCCGATCGTCTTTTTGAGCGCGCACACCGACGATGCCGAGCGCACCAAGGGCTTGGAAGCCGGCGGCGACGATTACCTCGCCAAGCCGGTCAATCTCACCATCCTGACCAACAAAGTGCGCGCGCTGCGCCGCATCGCGGACATGCAGGATCAGGTCTCGCACTACGCGTGCGAATTGCAGGCCAACCTCGAACAACACCGCGAAGAGCGCCTGTTTGCGCGCCACCTGCTCGACCACATCGTGCGCCAGGATAAGATGGAGCAGGATATGGTCAACACCTGGGTCTCGCCCGCCCAGCATTTCAGCGGCGACGTGGCGATCACCGCGCGCTCGCCCGCGAACGAGTTGAATGTGCTGCTGGCGGACGCCACCGGCCATGGCCTGGCCGCCGCGATCAGCGTGCTGCCGGTGATCGAATCGTTCTACAGCATGACCGAAAAAGGCTTCTCGATCTCCAGCATCGTGCGCGAGCTGAACCGCAAAGTGAAACACCTGCTGCCAATCGACCGCTTCATCGCCACGGTATTGATCTCGATCGACTACGCCAATCGCACCGTGCGCGTATGGAACGGCGGCTCGCCGGAGGTGGTCTTCGTCACCGACGGCGGCGTGGTGCAGCGCATCTGGAAATCCACCCATCCCGCGCTGGGCATCCTGCCCGCCGCCGAATTCGACAGCAACCCGCAGGTCTATCGCTGGGAGGAGCCGGGCGAAATCATTCTCTGCTCCGACGGCCTGCCCGAGGCGGAAGACAGCGCCGGCATTCCGTTCAGCATGACGCGCTTCCTGTCCTTGCTGTCCCGCCCCTATGGCACGGGGCGGTTTAAAGTGCTCGCGGAGGCGGTGCGGAGCCACATTCACGGCGCGCAGCAACGCGACGACATCTCCCTGCTCGCGGTGCGCTGCGCGGGCGCGCTGGATTGGCTGCCCATGGTGGACGCCATATCCGCCGGGCAGCCCGGTAAACCGAACGGCCACTCACACTGGCGTTTCGCGCTCGCCCTGGGCGCCGCCGAGATCAAGCGCCTGGACACCCTGCCCTTGATCATGAACTGGCTCGACCAACTGCAAATCAATCCGCAGCATCGCGGCCAGGCTTTCCTGGTTCTGGGCGAGCTGTTCAACAACGCGCTCGACCACGGCCTGCTCGGCCTCGACTCCCAGCTCAAGCAAGACCCGGATGGCTTCGAGCAATACATCGAGCAGCGCGAAGCGCGCCTGGCCACGCTCGCCGACGCCACCATCGAAGTCAATCTGGAGCGCTATTTTTTCGAGGGCGGCGACCGGCTGCGCCTGCGCGTGAAAGACAGCGGCCCCGGCTTCGACCATGCCGCCATTCTCAAAAAATGCGAAGCCGCCAGTGGCCATTTGAGCGGGCGCGGCATCATGCTGGTGAAACAGCTCTGCCTATCCTTGACATACGCGGGAAAGGGCAATGATGTCACCGCAGTGTATGGCCTGGACTAACCCCCTACGCAATCCGCATACGCCGGGATGACCGGAATGGGTGAGCCAAATATGAAAAACAAGAAATTGTTGCCGTTATTGGACACCCCGCTGGGTTTGGTGATCGTATTAGGCTCGCTCATCAGCTTGGTCGAGCTTTGGATCATGGTCATCGTGCAGGATGCGCTCGTCCCCGCCATCGTCCCGGAATCCGCATGGGCGTTCATCGACGCCGCCCTGCTTACTCTCATCGTT
The DNA here is from genome assembly GCA_001770235.1 of Betaproteobacteria bacterium RBG_16_58_11. GTDB lineage: Bacteria > Pseudomonadota > Gammaproteobacteria > Burkholderiales > Thiobacteraceae > RBG-16-58-11. The sequence goes on along the minus strand of MEQN01000064.1, from coordinate 8,629 downwards.
GCGCCGACGCTGTATTTCCTGGTCTTCCGGAAAATGCAAAAGGACATCACCGCGCGCAAAAAAATGGAGGCAGATCTCCGCATCGCCGCCATCGCCTTCGAATCCCAGGAAGGCATGACCATTACCGATGCGAACCGGGTCATCCTCAATGTCAACCAGGCGTTTACCCGGATCACCGGTTATAGCGCCGAGGAGGCCATCGGCCAGACCCCCGCCCTGCTCAAATCCGGCCGCCAGGATGACGCGTTCTACCAGGCGATGTGGAAAAGCCTGAATCGCGACAAGTACTGGCAGGGAGAAATCTGGAACAAGCGCAAGAATGGAGAAATCTAGCCAGAGTGGCTCAACATCTCCGCCGTAACCGATGAAGAAGATCGGGTCAC
>MEQN01000064.1:8111-8216 GCA_001770235.1 Betaproteobacteria bacterium RBG_16_58_11 | reverse complement strand
CCGGCATAAGCAGGCCGAAGAAACCATCCACCACCTGGCGTTCTACGATCTGCTCACCCGCCTGCCCAACCGCCGCCTGCTGCAAGACCGGCTGCAACAAACCTT
>MEQN01000064.1:4532-8093 GCA_001770235.1 Betaproteobacteria bacterium RBG_16_58_11 | reverse complement strand
CCACCGCCATGGCGCGATCCTGTTCATCGACCTGGATAACTTCAAGGCGCTGAACGACACCAGGGGGCACGCCATCGGCGATCTGCTGCTGATCGAAGTCGCCGGGCGCTTGCAAACCTGCGTGCGCACCGATGACACGGTCGCGCGCCAGGGCGGCGACGAGTTCGTGATTATTCTGATTGATCTGAGCCCGGAATTCGAAAAGGCCGCGGTGCAGGCCGAGGGCATCGCCGAAAAAATCCGCAGCGCCATCAACCGGCCTTTCGAACTGCAAGGAAGCAAATACCATACTTCGCCCAGTATCGGCATCTGCCTGTTTGGCGGACATGAAATCACCATGGACGAACTGCTCAAGCGCGCCGACACCGCCATGTATCAAGCCAAGCAGTCCGGGCGCAACACCATCCGCTTCTTCGATCCCGCCACCCATGCCGCCATGGAGATGCGCATCGCGCTTGAAACGGACCTGCGCCGCGCCGTGCCGGAAAACCAGCTCCGGCTTTACTACCAGATGCAGGTGGATCAAACCGGCCACATCCATGGCGCCGAGGTGTTGCTGCGCTGGCAGCATCCCAAACAGGGGCTGGTGCCCCCCCTCCAGTTCATCCCGCTGGCCGAAGATACCGGCCTGATCCTCCCCATCGGCTACTGGGTGCTGGAAACCGCTTGCGTGAAACTGAAGGCGTGGGCGTCAGACCCGAACGCCCGGCACTTGCAATTGGCCGTCAACGTCAGCGCGCGCCAGTTCCGCCACCCCGATTTCGTCGAGCAAGTGTGCGCCGTGCTGGACGCGACCGGCATCGATCCCGCCAAGCTCAAGCTCGAGCTCACCGAAAGCCTGGTGCTCGACAACGTCAGCGACACCATCGCCAAGATGCAGGCGCTCAAGAACATCGGCGTGCACTTCTCCCTGGACGACTTCGGGTCCGGCTATTCATCCCTGTCCTACCTGTCGCAGCTCCCGCTCAATCAGGTGAAGATCGACCAGTCCTTCGTGCACAACATCGGCGTCAAAAACACCGACGCCGTGATCGTGCAAACCATCATCGGCATGGCCAACAACCTGGGGCTCAATGTCATCGCCGAAGGCGTGGAAACGCAAGCGCAGCGCGACTTTCTCGAACGCAACGGCTGCCCCAACTACCAGGGCTTTCTGTTCGGCAAGCCGGTGCCGCTGGCGGAGTTTGAAATCTTGTTGCTCAAGAACAAGCGGGGGTGAGCGATGGATTCATCCCGCATGCCGAAACGCCTCCTTTCCGTTAGCCTGCGCCTCCCCTTGGCGATAGCCGCCTTGGCGCTACTGCTGGGCGTCACCGTGCTCTGGAACAAGCTGCAACACCACGAGGAACAGCAACAGGGCCGGCAAGCGGATACGGAATCCCAGTGGCTGCAAAAGCATTTCGAAGCCGCCCTGCTCGAGCGCGTAAACGCCCTCGACCGCATGGCGCATCGCTGGGAAAACGGCGGCGGCACGCCCAAAACAGCGTGGCGCCAGGATGCCGTAGCTTACGTGCGCGACCTGCCGGGCTTTCAGGCCATCGTGTGGGCCGATGCCCTGGGCCGCGTGCGCTGGGCGGCGCCGGAAGCGGGCAACGAGCCCATCATCGGCCTCGATCTGACACAGGAGCCTGTGTCCAAAAGGGCATTGGAGCGCGCGCATGACTCGGTCCCCGTATTCTCCGGGCAGATCAAGCTCGTCCAGGATGAGCAAGGCCTGCTGCTGGTGCACGCGCTATGGGTCGCGGGGCGGCCCGGCGGTTATCTGCTCGGCGTATTTCGCACGGACAGTCTGTTTGCCGGCCTGACCAGGGAAATCGCCGCGCGGGGCTATGGCCTGGACGTCTCGCGCGCTGGGGTAACGCTGTACCGGCGCGGCGAGTTGCCGGCAGCCCCCAGCGCGGCGCGCCTTATGCGCAGCTTCCGGCTCGACAGCGGCGACGGCGACTGGCAAATCCGGCTCTGGCCCACGCCGGATCATCTAAACGCGAACGAGTCGCTGCTGCCCGAACTGGTGCTGGCCAGCGGCCTCGCGCTGACCATATTGGCCGTCATCACGTTCTGGCTATGGCGGCTGAGCGCGCAGCGGGCGCGCCAATTCGAGCAGGCAAACCGCGCGCTGCGCTACAACGAAAACCTGCTGGAGCACACCGGCGAAATCGCCAATATCGGCGGCTGGGAACTTGATCTGCCGGCCAAGGCGCTGCGCTGGACCCCGCAGGCCCGCCGCATCCACGAGCTTGCGCCGGACCAGCAGCCGGGCTTCGAGGATGCTCTCAACTATTTCACGCCCGAGGCGCGGCCCATCATCACGAACGCCATACAGGGAGCGATCGAGCGCGGCTCGCCTTTTGACCTGGAGCTGCCGCTCGTCACCGCGCGGGGCCGGAATATCTGGGTGCGCGCGATGGGCCACCCGCAATTCGAAAACGGCAAGCTGGCGCGGCTCGCCGGCGCATTGCAGGACATCACCGCACACAAGCAGGCCGAGCTTCAGTTGCGCCTGGCTGCCACGGTGTTCGAAAACAGCCGCGAAGGCGTCACCATCACCGATGCCGGGCGGAACATCATTTCGGTCAACCGCGCCTTCACCCAGATCACCGGATACGCGCCGCACGAGGTCATCGGCAAGAACCCGCGCATCCTGCAATCCGGGCGTCACGACGCCGCCTTCTACCAGGCGATGTGGGCCGCGATCCGGGAACAGGGCCACTGGAGCGGCGATGTCTGGAACAAGCGCAAGAACGGCGAAATCTATCCGGAGATACTCAACGTCACGGAAGTGCGCGATGCGCAGGGCTTGCCGCTGCATTACATCGGCGTATTCACCGACATCACCGAACGCAAGCAGGCCGAAGCGGCGCTGATCGCCGCGAAAGACGAGGCCGAACGCGCCAACCAGGCCAAATCGCAGTTCCTCTCCAGCATGTCGCATGAACTGCGCACGCCGATGAACGCCATTCTCGGCTTTACCCAATTGATGGAAATGGATCAGGCGCTGTCGCCGGATCATCAGGATAACGTGGGCGAGATTCTAAAAGCCGGCCATCATCTGCTGGCGCTCATCAACGAAATATTGAACCTGGCGAAAATCGAGAGCGGCAATATCGCGCTTTCCATGGCGCCGGTCGATCTTTGCGCCGTGGTCAACGAATGCCTGGCGCTGATCCACCCGCTGGCGGACGCGCGCGGCATCTGGGTCGAAAGCGATGACTGCGCCAACATCGTTCTGCGCGCCGACCGCATGCGCGTAAAACAGGTGCTGCTCAACCTGCTCTCCAATGCGGTCAAGTACAACCGCGCCGGCGGCAGCGTAGGGCTGCATTTCTCCGCCGGCGATGGCCAGATGGCCCGCATCCTGGTAAGCGATACCGGCCCCGGCATCCCGCAAGCGCACCTGGACCAATTGTTCCAGCCCTTTAACCGGCTGGGCGCCGAAAATGGCGCTGTCGAGGGCGCCGGTATCGGCCTCTCCATCAGCCGGCAACTGGTGGAATTGATGGGAGGCGCGATAGGCGTCGAGAGCGCCCCCGGCGCCGGCACCACCTTCTGGTTTGATCTGCC
>MEQN01000064.1:2533-4407 GCA_001770235.1 Betaproteobacteria bacterium RBG_16_58_11 | reverse complement strand
CGCTGCGCAGCGCCTGCATTTGGTGACGGTCGCGCTGCCGCCTATCGCGCCCAGCGACGGCCGCCCGGGGTTTGCGGATCAGGTGGCGCGGGAAGCGTTTCGCCGTATCGGGGTCGAAATCGAGGTGAGCGTGCTGCCGGGGGAGCGGGCGCTCATCAATGTCAATACGGGCCTCGACGATGGCGATTTGCTGCGCACCCCCGCGGTGGAAAAAGATTACCCGAACCTGATTCGCGTACCGGAAAAAATGATGGACTTCGAATTCGTGGGCTATGCGCTGGACCAAAAACTGCGCATCGATGGGTTCGGCGGCCTGAAGCCCTATGGGGTGAGCTATACGGCCGGCTGGAAAATCTATGAACAGAACGTCAAAGAGTTCCGGGAACTGACCATCGCGCCGAGCTTGAAAGAGATGTTTGCGCTGCTCAAGCACGGCCGGGCCGAAGTGGTGCTGGCCGACCGCTGGCAAGGCTTGTGGGAAGCGCGCCGCACCGGCGTAGAGGCCCGCCTCATCGAACCCCCGCTCGCCCGCTCGGCGATGTTCATTTATCTCAACAAACGGCACGCGGCGCTGGCGCCCAAAGTGGCCAAGGCGCTCGCGCAGATGAAGGCGGACGGGACCTATCAGCGCATTGCCGGCGAGATGCTGCGCCCGCTGGAGGCGCCATGACCCGCTATCGCGATTTGCTGCGGCAGGCTTTTTTCAGCGACAACGGGCTTGCACGGCGGCTGATCGTCGCGCTCGTGCTGTTCAGCTCGGTGCTCACCGCCGTCATTACCGCGATCCAGCTATCCGACACCTACCGCTCGGACGTGCGGAAAATAAACGACAGCTTCCGCTTCATTCAAGAAAGCGCCGCCCCGACCCTGGTCAACAGCGTCTGGGTGATCGACAACACGCAGATCAAGACCCAGCTTGAAGGTTTGCTGCGGCTGCGCGATATCGAATTCATCGGCATCTATGTCGATGGGCAGTTGCGCTGGTCCGCCGGCGTCCAGACTTCGTCCCGCCGGCTGACAGACGAGATGCGGCTGACGCATCCGTATCGCGGCCGGCATGTGAACATCGGGGAGATGCGCGTGATCGCCAGCCTCGACAATGTCTGGGCGCGCTTGTTCGATCAGTTGCTGCTCGTGCTGATCGAAAACGGCGTCAAGACCATGCTGGTGGCGGCTTTCATGCTGCTGGTGGTGCAGCTTTGGATTACCCGCCACTTGGCCAAGCTGTCCGCCTATGCGCGCTCGCTCCATGTGCAAGGGCTGGAAGGCGAGGATTTGAAACTCGACCGGTCTGAAACGGGGCGCTGGCGGCCGGATGCGCTGGATCATCTGACACAGGCCATCAACACCATGCGCCGGAATCTGCGCAGCGCCTACCGGGAGATGAAGGAGACTAACGTGCGCCTGCGCGAAGGCGAAGCCCTGCTGGCGAGCATCATCAACAACAGCAGCGCGGTGATCTACGTCAAGGACGCGGAGGGACGCTTTCTGCTGATCAACCGGGTGTTCGAGCGCCTGTTCAACATCACCGATGCCGAGATCAAGGGCCGGCGCGACCACGATCTCTTTCCCAAGGAAGATGCCGATGTGTTCCGGGCCAACGATCTCGAAGTGATCAAGCAGGGAAAGGTCATCGAATCCGAAGAACTGGTATTGCACCCGGATGGTCCGCGCACTTACCTCTCGATCAAATTTCCCTTGATCGATGCCGAGGGAAATATCTACGCCACCGCCGGGATTTCCACCGACATCAGCGCGCGCAAACAAGCGGAAGAAACGCTCAAACAATTCAATGCGCAACTTGAAGGCCGGGTAGCGGAACGCACGGCTGATCTGACCCGCGCCAAGGACGAGGCCGAGCGGGCGAATCTGGC
>MEQN01000064.1:2212-2492 GCA_001770235.1 Betaproteobacteria bacterium RBG_16_58_11 | reverse complement strand
AGCTGCGCACGCCGATGAATGCGATTCTGGGTTTTGGGCAATTGCTCGAATCGGATGCGCAAACGCCGCTCTCGCCCGACCAGCACGAAAACGTGCATGAGATTCTGCACGCCGGCCGGCACCTCTTGGAACTCATCAACGAAGTGCTGGACCTGGCCCGCATCGAGAGCGGGCGGCTGGAGCTGTCGCCGGAGCCCGTGTCCGTGGCGCAACTGGTGCAGGAGTGCATGACCCTGATGCAGCCCCTGGCCGCGCAGCGCGGCATCCGGCTGAGCAACCA
>MEQN01000064.1:1969-2108 GCA_001770235.1 Betaproteobacteria bacterium RBG_16_58_11 | reverse complement strand
AGATTTCCTGCCACTCGGCGCCGGAAGGATGGGGCCGGGTCGCGGTGCGCGACAGCGGGCGCGGCATTTCCGCCGGCGCGCTGCCGCGCCTGTTCAAACCCTTCGAGCGCGTGGAATCGGCTTACGACGGCATCGAGGG
>MEQN01000064.1:0-1963 GCA_001770235.1 Betaproteobacteria bacterium RBG_16_58_11 | reverse complement strand
CATCGGGCTCGCCCTCTGCAAGAAGCTGGTCGAGGGCATGGGCGGGGTGATCGGCGTAGAAAGCGTGGCGGGCGAAGGCAGCACATTCTGGGTCGAATTCCCGCTGGCGGCGGCGGAGTTTTCCGCGCCGGCGGACGCCATTGAGGCCGCAGCCGCGCAGCCCGCTTGCGCCGGCGCGCACACCCTGCTCTATGTCGAAGACAATCCCGCCAACCTGCACCTGGTGAAAAACCTCATCGCCGCGCGATCCAATCTGTCGCTGCTCGGCGCCCACACCGCCGAGAGAGGGCTGGAGATCGCCCGGGCGCATCAGCCCGGCCTCATCCTGCTCGATATCAACCTGCCCGGCATGGATGGCTTCGAGGCGCTGCGCCATTTGCAGAATGATCCGGCCACACGCCATATTCCGGTGATCGCCATCACCTCCAACGCCATGCAGAAGGACGTGGAGAAAGGCCTGGCAGCCGGATTCAGCGACTACATCACCAAGCCGATCGACGTGCCGCGGTTCCTGGCCACGATAGACCGCTTGTTATCGTATCCGGTGTCCCAGGACGGTCATGCCCGTACCGGATGATAGGCGCGCGCCGGATCATCCCATCACCGGATTCAATTTTTATGAATTCTTGCCGATAGTCATAACCAATCACCTCCGTAAATGACCCTATGCAAACTATATCGACTCCCATCGTGGACCATACCAGCGCACACATCCTCATCGTGGACGATGAGCCCGCCAACCTGAAGCTGCTGGAAAAAATGCTGAATCGTCAGGGTTACGAGAATCTGACGCTGATCGAAGACCCGCGCGATGTGATGCCGGCCTACGAGCGCGGCGTGCCAGACATCGTTCTGCTCGATCTGAATATGCCGCATTTGGACGGCTTTGCCGTGCTCGAATTGATGAAGGAAAAATCCGGCAAGGAACTGCCGCCGGTGCTGGTGCTGACCGCGCAGCAAGGGCATGAGCATCGGCTGCGTGCGCTGGAAAGCGGCGCGCGCGATTATCTGACCAAGCCTTTCGACCGCGCGGAGCTGCTGGCGCGGGTGCGCAACCTGATCGAAGCGCAGTTGTTCCACAAGTACATGCACGACCAGAATGATGTGCTGGAGCAGATGGTGCGCGAACGCACGCGCGCATTGCGTGCCACGCGCTTGCAGATCGTGCGCCGCCTGGGCCGCGCGGCGGAATTTCGCGACAACGAAACCGGCTTCCATATCCTGCGCATGAGCCACACCTCGGTGCTGCTGGCGCGCGCGCTCGGCTGGGACGACGACCGCTGCGAGCTGCTGCTGCATGCGAGCCCGATGCACGACGTGGGCAAAATCGGCATCCCTGACCGGGTTTTGCTCAAGCCCGGCAAGCTCGATCCCGATGAATGGGAAATCATGAAATCGCATGTCGCCATCGGCGCGCATATTCTGGAAGGCGACGACTCGGCCTTGCTCACCCTGGCGCGCGAGATCATCCTCACCCATCATGAAAAATGGGATGGCACGGGTTATCCGAACGGCTTGAAAGGCGATGCGATCCCGCTCTCCGGCCGCATTGTGGCGATCTCCGACGTATTCGACGCGCTCACCTCGGAACGTCCGTATAAACGCGCCTGGACAGTGGAAGCGGCGCTGGAACATATCCACGAGCAAACCGGCAAGCATTTCGACCCGGTATTGGCCGGGCATTTCATGCAATTGCTGCCGCAAGTGCTCGCCATCCGCACCCGCTTCGCCGAACCCTGACGCGGGGCGCGCCGTACTGGACAAAACTTCTTCCCCCTGCAAGCATAGGTATCTACACAGCACTTCCCCCCTTTGCAACGGTTTTCGCAGGGATGGGCGGCTCGCCGCCCAACTCGCAAAAAGGGGGGTTAGGGGGCAATGGCGCTTACTTAAGCTAAATGTAGGGTGGGTTAGCGTTTTTTGCGTAACCCACCAAGCGTTGCGTAGCAACACAACGCATTTT
>MEQN01000063.1 GCA_001770235.1 Betaproteobacteria bacterium RBG_16_58_11 | reverse complement strand
TGCTGTTGCCACACCTCAGTTTGAATCGCACCCCAATGCAACGTCTTGCAGAGACAGTCAGCCCTGCCGATCCATCCTGCGGTACTGCACGGCTTCGGCAATATGGGAAGTCAGAATGTTTTCACTGCCGGCCAGATCGGCGATAGTTCGCGCCACCTTGAGCACGCGGTGGTAGGCGCGCGCGGAGAGGTTGAGGCGGCTGATCGCCTGTTGCAGCAGTGCGGCGCCCTGCGCATCCGGCGCGCATAACACGTCGATTTCGGTCACCGAGAGTTGCGCATTGGCTTTTTTCTGCCGCGCAAGCTGATGTTGCCGTGCAATCTCGACGCGCGCCTGCAACGCTGCGCTAGTTTCGCCGTCGTTTTTATTGAGCAGGTCGTCCTGCGCCACGGCGGGCACTTCGATCTGGATGTCGATGCGATCCAGGAACGGGCCGGAAATTTTGCCGCGATAGCGCGACACCTGATCCGGCGTGCAGCGGCATTTGCCGTTGTAATGGCCGAGATAGCCGCACGGGCACGGATTCATTGCGGCGATGAGCTGAAACTGGGCGGGAAAATCGGCGCGGCGCGCGGCGCGCGAGATGGTGATGCGCCCGGATTCCAGCGGCTCGCGCAACACTTCCAGCACCTTGCGCTCGAATTCCGGCAGCTCGTCGAGGAACAGCACGCCGTGCAACGCCATCGAGATTTCGCCGGGGCGCGGATTGCTGCCGCTGTGACTTTTTGAAATTACTGCAACTTACTGTGGCATAAATCAATGAGTTAAGTTACAATTTTGCGCATTTAATGCAACTAAAATTCTATAATTACTGCAACTGTGGCGTAATTTATGCGAAATAGATGCAATCAAGTTCAATCTCCACGCCAGATGCGGCGTATTGGCGTGACTCGCCGTAGTGTTTCAGGAATCTACGCCTTTCGGGGCGAGACTGCCATACCGTTTGAGTCCACGCTGGAACGGGATTTCATAATCCGTAAAGAGTTCTGCCTCACAGTCCTGGAAGTGATCCCGCAGCCGATCCAGATTCCATTCGTTGCCGGCAATGGACGGACGTACGCCTACACACCAGATTTCTTGGTGTACTACCGTTTAGACAATATGATCTACGGCGAATATCCCAAACCCATTCTTGTTGAAGTAAAGCCCCGAGCAGAATGGAAGCAACACTGGCGCGAGTGGCTGCCAAAATGGAAGGCTGCGTACCGCTATGCCAAGGAACAGGGATGGGAGTTTCATATCCACGATGAATCCCGCATCCGAGATCAGGTTCTTGAGAATATCCGATTCCTCGACCGTTACAAGCGTTCGCAATTTCCAATTAAAGAAACCCGGTGCGTGATCGAAAGCATCCAGCAGATGGGCGGCACTCCGTTTTATTACATCTTGGCCAAGCACTTCATGGGCATCTGCAAGGCCGAGGGTGTTGCGCACATCTGGCATCTACTCGCAACGCGCCAACTCGACTGCGATATTTCACTTCCCCTGAACGACTTCACTGAACTATGGGTGCCGACCTATGAATAACAAAACCGAGCACGAAATGGATTTGATGAAAGAAGCCTTCGAGCCAGTTCGCAAACGCGTAGATATTCAGGCTGGTGGACTTGTTCAGCATGGTGATTCCATTTACCGCATCACAGAGGTACTGGACTTCGATTCTATTATCGCCACGGAAGTGGAAACCGGTCGCAGCACGCCGCTACGTATCAACGAACTCAGCCCAGTTATTGGTGATTCCGTGCAGGCAACTGAAGACATCGATGAGATAGCAGATAAAGACTGGAAGATCGCTCAACAACGTTACTCTGCAATCAAGCCGCTACTCTCCATTAGCATGATGAAACGTAAAAATGTCGAACTTCGTGCAAAAGAGGTTGGTGTTGATGTCGTAACGCTGTACAGATGGCTGCAAAAATATAATGCCATTGGTGTCATCACTGCGCTTATCCCTCAGAAACGCGGCTGGAAAGAAGGCAAGAGCCGAATCCCTGTTTTCGCAGAACAAGTGATCGATGAAGTAATCAAGGATTTCTATCTGACCAATCAGCGCTCAACTCCACAGAAAACTGTGACTGAAGTGCTTCGCCGCTGCCAGCAGCGTGGCATCAAGGCCCCGCATCCGAGCACCATACGGGCGCGGATCGGCAAGGTGACAGAAAAGCAGCGATTGCGCGGTCGGGGCTTTAAGGAAAAGGCCAAGAACAAATTCCTTCCAGTGCCCGGCAGCTTCCCTAACGCCGATTTTCCACTGGCAGTTGTTCAGATCGACCATACGCCAGCCGACATCATTCTCGTGGATGATCTCCATCGGAAACCCATCGGGCGTCCATGGATCACGCTGTCAATGGACATTAACAGTCGCGTGGTAACGGGCTACTACTTATCCTTTGACCCGCCCTCCGAAACATCAGTTGCGATGTGTGTTGCACATTCTGTGCTTCCAAAAGATGAATGGCTGTTACTGCATAAAGTCGATGCTGAATGGCCGGTGTGGGGATTTCCCAACACCATCCATGTAGACAATGGCGCAGATTTCCGCTCCAACAATTTCCAGCAATCAAGCCTGATGTATGGCATCAACCTTGAATATCGCCCAGTTAAGCAGCCGCGTTACGGTGGACATATCGAGCGCCTGCTTGGAACACTGCTTCGTGAAATACACGATCTGCCAGGCACCACGTTTTCATCCATCAAGGACAAGGAAGGCTACAACTCCGAAAAGGAAGCTGTGATGACCAAGTCTGAGTTTGAGACATGGCTGGTGACACTGATCTGCAAGGTTTATCACAAGAGCATGCATAGTGGTATCGGAATGACGCCGCTGCGTAAGTGGGAGATTGGTATTTTTGGGAACACTGAAGTTCAGGGTGTAGGTCTCCCCGCACGGCCTGCGGATCGTCTGACCGTTCTTTTGGATTTTCTCCCTTCCTTCCGCCGCACTGTGCAAACCTTTGGGGTCACCATCGACGGCATGACCTATTACGCTGATGTACTCCGTCAGTGGATTAACGCAGAGGATCCGGAAACCAAGGGCAAAAAGCGGGAATTCATTTTTCGGCGTGATCCGCGAGACATCAGCGCTGTGTGGTTCTTCGACCCCGACCTCAAACAGTATTTCAAAGTCCCATTTGCAGACCAGGCACTGCCCTCAATGAGCATCTGGGAATACCAGCAGGCGCGTGAAGCCATCAAGCGCGAAGGCAAGAAGAGCGTCAACGAGCACCAGATACTTCATGCCATCACCGAACTGCGCAGTCAGGTTGATAAGTCCAAGGAAAAGTCCAAAAAAGCTCGCCGCTCAAGCCAGCGGCGCAAGGAACACGAGAAAAAGATTTCCCCCGCTGCACCCCTGCCGCCGCCTGTTCTGTCACTAACCATGCCACAGACGCGCTTTGCCGGGTTGACCGATGATGATATTGAACCATTTGGAGATATTGGATGAGCGCAAATAGCTATGAACATATTCACCCGAGCTTTCGGCACATCATGGGAATGTCAGACAAGGAACGGATTGAGTTTATGGATCAGCCGCGCTGGATTGGATACAAAACTGCACAGCAAATCCTGGATACCCTGCAAGGATTGATGCATAAGCCTGTTCGGCCACGCATGCCGAATCTGTTGATCGTCGGTGATTCCAATAATGGTAAAACAACCGTCATCCGTCACTTTTACGACCAGCATGGAACGGCGTACGTCGATGAAAATGCCGAGTCAGTGAAACCCATCATCTTGGCAGAAGCACCACCTAGCGCGGACGAGAAAGGGTTATACATCTCAATTCTGGAGCGATTCTTTACGCCCTACCGAGCGAGTGATCCGGCCTCAAAACTCAGGTATCAGGTCATTCATCTTTTTCGCAAATGCCATACCAGAGTCTTGATCATCGACGAGTTCCATTCATTGTTGACTGGCTCGCCCATCAAACAACGGGAGGTGATGAATGCCATCAAGCTGTTGTGCAACGAGCTTGCCATTCCCATTATCGGCGTAGGAACGCGAGAAGCTGTACGTGTGTTGCATACTGATCCTCAGCATGCCAGCCGGTTCGACGTGATGACACTGCCACTGTGGGATCTAAACAAAGACTTTCAGCAATTGCTGCTCGGGTTTGAGCAAGTGCTGCCACTCAAGAAACCATCGAAGCTGAAAACGTCTGAGATGGCTAGTTTGTTACACACAATCTCAGAAGGAAACACAGGCAATCTTCATCGCCTGCTAGTCGAGTGCGCCACGGAAGCAATCAAAAGCGGCAAAGAACAAATCGACAAACCTATCATTGAGAGTAAAGCATGGCTGCGGCCTACGCGTGGCATCAGGGAAGTGGCAGCGTAATCTCCCGCTGGGCGATTTCCGTTCCGTTGCTGCCAGACGAGATTATTTCGTCCTGGCTGGTGCGTGCCGCGCTCAACCAAGGGTGCGACCCGATGGTATTGACCGGGGAGGTTTGGCCAAAATGGAGAATCTGGACGCAGGATGCAGACCGTTTTCTTGTTGATAAACGGATAGAGCCGCTTTGTGCGGTGTCCGGCATTACAAAGGAAACCCTGAGAGCAGCAACCCTCTATCCTGTCGCCGTCCAGATTTTTGGCGGCAATCCACCCGCAAAGGCTCTGTGGCCATGGATATTGACCCTGGGCGCAAGAAACACCAGGCGACATGGCGGTCTGCAATACTGTCCGTCCTGTTTGACGGAAGATGCCAGACCATATTATCGGCGTCAGTGGCGGTTTGCATGGCATACGGGCTGCGAAAAGCATGGGTGCTCGCTGCTGGATCGCTGCCAGGCCTGTAATGCACCGGTTGAACCGCACCGACTTATGGCAGAAGACCAGCAAGTCAGTTTGTGTGCAACCTGCAAAGCCGATCTGCGCAACGCCAGCCACGCTCCATGCCCTGCGGGCGCACTATCCTTTCAATGCGTGGCTGATCGTGCTGTGTCCCATGGTCAGGGAGTGTTACAGGGGCAAACTGCTGGTGTATCCGAATGGTTCGAACTGGACAGTTTCTTCGTTTCTCTGATCCGGCGAGCAACCCGTAGTGGAACTGAAACGTTGAACAACTTTCTTCATCAGCTTGGTGTAAAACTGCCAGAGGGCTTGCCTGTGATTGCGGGAGCGGGAATCGATCTGCTGCGAACTCATGAACGTCAGGAACTGTTAGAGAGTCTCCACCCGTTGATGATGGCTGATCAAGAGCGATTTGCGCTTGCGTTGAAGGAGTCCGGCATTGCAC
>MEQN01000062.1:25865-26632 GCA_001770235.1 Betaproteobacteria bacterium RBG_16_58_11 | reverse complement strand
ACGGTGGGGGTGACGATCATGGCAAGAAAATATCCTGAAAATAGTAGGCTCGCTGCACAAATAACAAATAGGCGCATGCCAGGGTTCGATTTGAGCCGCCTATGCTATGCGAGCCGACCGGCGCACACAAGCCATAAGCGCGAGTCCCGAAAATAGAGCAATGCGGCTGTCACGATTGCGTCACACTTTCACCCTTTCACCCGTGCAAGCACTTCTCTGCTTAGCCCGCTTGACACATACATACCGGTTGGTATGTAATGTCGTCATGAGAACCAAAGCACGAATCGCCAAACAGCCCGATGTCACGCGCGACAAGATTCTGGAAGCGGCGTTTAACGAAATTCACCGCTACGGCTTTCAGGCCGCCAGCCTGGCCAGCATTCTGGCTAACACGGGCTTAACCAAGGGCGCGCTCTATCACCACTTCCCCGCCAAGCATGACTTGGGGCTCGCCGTGGTGGATGAGGTCATCGAACGCATTCTGGCGGAGACGATCTTCATCCCCCTGCGCGACAGCCCGCATCCCATCAAGACACTGCAAGAAATACTGCGCGGCAAACGCAGCAAACCGGATGTCGTCGAACTGGGTTGCCCCTTGAACAACTTGATGCAAGAGATGAGCCCGCTCGACGAACAATTCCGGCAACGGCTCAACGCCCTCATGCAGCGTTGGCAAGACACCCTCGCGGATGCTTTGCGCCGCGCGCAGAAGCAGGGTCAAGTGCGCAAGGACATCAACTGTGCGAAGGCGGCCTTATTCATCATTT